>NZ_POYX01000075.1:0-23859 GCF_002913865.1 Campylobacter concisus | reverse complement strand
AATCTTGATGGGGTTATAGAGTAAAAAGATAAATGTGCTTATGTGAAGATTGTCCGAGCTTAGTCTAAAAGCTAGCATTTTGCTTAAAATTTCATCAAAAATGCCGCCATATCCAAAGAGATGAAGTAAAAAACTTAGTGGATAAAATACGCCAAATAGGTAGTTGATAGCTAGCACGCTAAGCTGCAAGAGGCTAATGAGCGGGAAAAAGTAAAGCACCGCAACCTCCATTGCAAAAAAGACATATAAATTTAAAAGTAGCGAGTTCGCTAACAGGCTAAATTTGGGCGCAAAGTATAAAAGATAGACGAAGATATAAAAGACGCCAAGGCATGAAAAATAAAAGCCAACATTAAAAAGAAGCTGTGGAAATAGGGCGACGCTAAATAAAATAACGCCAAAGAGCGTGTAGAAATTTAAGATCTTTATCTTTTTGCAGATCATGTAAAAGCCAGCCACGCTCATCAAAAATGCCCGTAAAAAGCTTGCTATAAAGCCGATCATGTAAAAATAGAAGCAAAGCACCAAAAATACGGCGATAGTAAAGTCAAAAATGTAAGAGCGATATGGTAGATATCTTGCGTAGATGGGCTTAAAAACGAGCCTTAAAAGAAAAAAGCAAACCGCGCTTATGACGCCAAGGTGATAGCCGCTAATGGCGATAAGGTGCGCCACGCCCCAGTTTGAGACGTCATCTCTTAGCTCGCCAAAGACATTTGTGCCAAGAAATAGCGCTGAGTAAAGCTGCGAAATTTTAGCGTTTTCATGCTGGGCGGAGATCAAATTTATAGCTCTTTGCCTTAGGCTATCATCTCTTTTGATAACGGCTCTATCGTAGCTTGGCATATAAAATGTGCCGCCAAGATAGTCCGTAAAGCTCACGTCTATTGGCTGAACGCTAAGCGCCACGATGTCATAAAGGCTGATCTCATCTTTTTTAGAAGCGGTTGTGTAAAAGCTAAAATTTGAGGTGTCGATCCTGATGATTTGGCGTTTTTTGCCGTTTCTCTCTTTGGTGAAATTTACGCTTACTTTGCCTAGGACGTCATGCTCGCCAAGCTCCATAAAAGCGCTATATTCATGAAATTTAAGCGCTAAATTTAGCCCAAAAATAAATAGGCAAAGCAGGAGAAAATAAAATATACGCCTGCTTTTTGGCAAATTTACTCTTTAAATTCAGTTGATTGCACTGGTGTGGTGGCGATATCGCAAAAGCGCGAGTATTGCTTTTGAAAGAGCACGTCGATAGATCCCACTTCGCCGTTTCTGTTTTTGCCAACAATGATCTCGGCGTTTTCTTGAAGCTTGTTAAAAACGTGCTCGCTTTTATATTCTTTGCCCTCGGCCGCTGCCTTGCTCTTTTTCTCGTTCTCCTCTTGCTCCAGATAGACCTCGTGTCTATATACAAAAAGGATGATGTCGGCGTCTTGCTCGATCGCACCTGACTCTCTTAGGTCACTTAGCATAGGGCGCTTGTTCGCGCGTGCTTCAAGGCCGCGGTTTAGCTGCGAAAGTGCGATGATAGGCATATCTAGCTCGCGCGCTAGAAGCTTTAAGCCACGAGAAATTTCAGCTATTTGTATGTGGCGGTCGGCGAAGTTATTTGTGCTCATCATAAGGCCGATGTAGTCGATGACGCAGAGTGAAATTTCAGGATGAGCTGACTTTAGCTTACGAAGCTGCGTCCTTACTTGGTGGATATTTACGTAGCCGCTATCGTGCACAAAGAGCTTGGCATGCGAAAATTCGCTGCATGCGTGGCTAAAGTGAGCGAGCTTCTCGTCGTCTAGGCTCGCTGTCATTATCTCTTGAAGTGGGATCGAGGTCTTGTCAGCTAGCATCCTCATCATGATCTGCTCTGCTGGCATCTCAAGTGAGAAAAAGACAACGCCTGCGCCACTTTTTAAAACGTGCCCCATGAAATTTAGACAAAGCGTCGTTTTACCCATGCCAGGGCGCGCTGCTATGATGATGAGGTCGCCATTTTTAAAGCCTTTTATCATCTCATTTAGCTTTTTAAAGCCAGTGTTTAGTCCGATGATGTCGCGCTCATTTAAGGCAGCTTGCTTTTGCATATGCACGATCAAGCTTTTTATGATGTCTTCACTATCTCTAATGCTGCCAGTGCCGCTGCCGTCGACTAGCGAGTAAAACTCCTGGCTTAGCTCATCGACCATATCGCGACTAGCTTTGTCCTCATTTACCTTGCTTGGGATGTCGTGGGCGATCTTAACAAGGCTTCGTTTGATCGACTTTTCTTTTAGTTCGTTTGCGTATCTTTGTATGTCGATGATCGAGTTTGTGGCTAAAATGCTCGCCATGACGTTATCATCGTAGTTTTCGCCAAGCTTGTTTTTGATAAATGTCGATGCGATAGGAACGTCGCCGTTTAGACAATCAACCATTGCTTTGTAAATTTGAGCGTGAGCTTTTAGGTAAAAGTCTCCAGCCTTTATCGTGTCAAAAATTTCGCCCAAAGCGTCGTTGTTTGCGATGATCGAGCTTAGTATGGCTCGCTCCATATCAAGGTCGTAAAGGTTGCTAAATTCTATCTCGTTAAGTCTCTCTTTTGCCACTGCTTTATCCTCTGCTCTTTATCTCGTCGTCGATCTCTTGTAAAAATCTATCCACAAGCTCGCTCTCAGGCAGCCTTGCGACCACTTCGCCGTGGCGCATGATCATGCCATTTCCCTTGCCAAATGCTATGGCTACGTCTGCGCCTTTTGCCTCGCCGATCGCATTTACCACGCAGCCCATCACTGAGACGTTTAGCGGCTCTTTTATCCCTTTTGTCTTTTCTTCTACGAGTTTTACTGCTGCCATGAGATCGGCTTGCAAACGCCCACAAGTTGGGCATGAGATGATGTTTAGCCCCTCTTTTTGGCGGCCACTATCTTTTAAGATCGCCTTTGCGACTTTGATCTCCTCTTCAAGCTCGCCAGTGATGCTAACTCTCATCGTATCGCCGATGCCCTCAAGCAAAAGCCCACCAAGTGCGATCGCGGACTTGATAGTCGCGTGAAACGCCGTGCCAGCCTCTGTTACGCCTAGATGAAATGGGTAGTTTGTCTTTGGGCGAAGCGCTCTGTAAGCTTGCATAGTGCGCTCGACGTCGCTTGATTTGAGCGAAATTTTAATGTCCGTAAAGTCAAAATCCTCAAGAAGCTTGATGTTGTACATCGCACTCTCCACCATAGCCTCCACCGTGCGGCCGTAGCGGTCTTCAAACTGCTTTTCAAGCGAGCCAGAATTTACGCCTATGCGGATGGGTAAATTTCTCTGCTTGCAGGCATCAACGACTGCTTTTATGTTTTTAGCTGAGCCAATATTGCCTGGGTTTATGCGGATAGCATCGACGAATTCGCTAACGATGAGCGCGTAGGTGTGGTTAAAATGTATGTCTGCAACGACTGGGATGGGTGAGCTAGCGACGATTTGCCTTAACGCGCTGGCGTCCTCTTTGTCAAAAACTGCGCAGCGCACGATGTCACAACCTGCAAAATATAGCCTTTGTATCTGCTCTAGCGTGCCTTTTACGTCCTTTGTCTTTGAAAATGTCATCGACTGCACGGAGATCGGTGCGTCACCGCCTATTAAAACATCGCGAATTTTTATCTGTTTTGTCGGGTATCGTTGCAAAATTTTGCCTTTAAATTTTATTGGGGATTATAAGAAAAAATGGCTTTTAAAAGGCTTGAAAAATTAATAAAGTTTTTAAATGCAGGCAGTTTGCAATTAAGGCTCATGTATCGTAAATGCAAATTTTAAACTTTCATTCACCCCTAAGAGTTAGCTACTAAAATTTGGCTTCGCTTACAGCTTAGCTCAAATTTTAGAGCCGAAATTACTCGCTCATGAAATTTTAAAATTTGTTTGATATTTATACGCTATGAAACAAATTTGCAAATTTTAAAAATTTATTCACTTGCCTTTAACTAAAATTCACTGGATCTATATCGATATCGCTAAGTTCGCTTTTGCATAGGTTTGCCGCTTTTAAAAGCATGGTGTGAGAGTTTGAGCGAAGCAGAATTTCATATCTAAATTTGCCCCCAAGATACTCGATCTGGCATTTGCCATATCCAACGATCTCTAGCTCATCGCCTTTTAGTGGCTCTAGCCTTTGCACAAATTCGTTCATTGCGCCCTTTGCCGTGCTCTCATCTTTATGCGAAACGACCACGCGAAGTAGCCTAGTAAATGGCGGATAAAGAGCTTCTCTAAAAGGTATCTCCTCCTTTAAAAATGCGTCGTAGTCGCTAATGAAGCTTTCGAAAAACTCCCTTTGTTTGCTTTGGATGATGACCCTGCCAGCTCCGTTTCTGCCGGCTCTTCCAGCTACTTGCATAGCAAGGGCAAGTGTCCGCTCTCTAGCTCTAAAATCAGGAAAATTTAAAAGCTCGTCAAAGCCCATGATGACGGCAAGCTCGACATTGTGATAATCATGCCCCTTGCTTAGCATCTGCGTGCCAAGCAGGATGTCTATCTTACCATCGTTAAATTCCTTTAAAGCCTTTACGAGCTTATTTTGTGTCGTGATCTCATCTCTATCAAATTTAGCGATCCTAGCGTTTGCAAACTCGGCTTGCAGCCTCTCAAGTAGCTCGCTCGTACCGATCTTTTTAGCCTCTATCATCTCACTACCGCACTGGTGGCAGGTCTTTGGCACGGCCATTTTATGCTCGCAGTATTGGCACTTTAGCACGTTTTGTTTTTTATAGTAGCTCATGCCGATGCTGCAAAATGGACACTTTACCGTCTCGCCGCAGTTTTTGCAGACAAGATATTTGAAATTTGCCCTTGTTGGCAGGCAGATGACGGCTTGTTTTTTGTTTTCGAGCGTCTTTGCGATCTGCTCTTTTAAAATTTCGCTTATGCCAGTCTCGCTCTCGTCAAATATATAGCTCTTTTGCGACGCAAAATATGTCCCCTTTAGGCGAAAGTGCTCTTGCTTGTAAAAGCTAGTAAGGCTTGGCGTGGCACTACCCAGAACTACTTGCAGGTCAAATTTGCTAGTTAGGTAAAGCGCTAGGTCTCTTGCGTTGTAGTGGGGCTTTGAGCCAGTGTTTTTATAGCTATCGTCGTGCTCTTCGTCGATGATGATGAGTTTTAGCCGCTCAAGTGGCAAAAATAGGGCAGACCTAGCTCCTGCTATTAGTCTTGCCTTGCCGCTTTTAATATCCTTTAAAATTTGCTCTTTTTTCTTTGGCGTGATCTTTGAGTGCCACACAGCCACAGCCTCACCAAAGAAGCTCTCTAAGCGCTTTTGCATCTGCGGTGTCAGTGAAATTTCAGGCATTAAAAATAGCGCTTGGCCGCCTGCGTTTAAAATTTCTCTAATCTTTGCTATGTAAATTTCGCTTTTGCCGCTTCCCGTGTCGCCAAAGATGAGCGAGCTTTTTCGTTCGTTTATAAAATTTAGCGCTTCAAGCTGCTTTTGGCTTAAATTTGGCGCTTTAAAGTCAGTTGCGCCACTATAAATTTCATCATCTATAAGGCTTTGTGGCTCAAATAAATTTATAGCAACACCAAGCTCGCAGGTGTAGTAGTAGGCGATAAATTTAGCCAAAGTTGCTTGGATGTCGTTTAGTTTAATGGGTAAAATTTCATCAATGAGAGTTGTTTTAAAGCTTGGCTCATCCACTTCGCGCAGGATAAAGCCAGTTAAACTTTTGCCTCTAAGTTTTGCAGTGACGGCGCGAAATGGCGCAATATCTAGCTCGCTTTTATATGTGAGCGCAGCTAAATTTACTCCGCTAAATACGACCTCATAGTATCTCATCACTCAAGGGCGCTGCAAAGTCCGTCGCTACTCTCGCAGTCAAATTCGCCAGTTGTGTTTTTGTAAGTAAAATTTGCTGTTTGTCCGTCTAGTTTGAAGGTATAAGTGGTCGCTCCAGTTTTGTGCCAGCCGTTTTTTGTGCCGCTGTCTTTTACAGGCACGCTCACAACGTTTTGAAAAAGGTTGCTTCCTGGGCTCTCAAGCGTATCAGGATACTTTGGAGTGCCTTTTAGGACGCTATCATTGTATTTTAGCGATATGCCACTTTTTATGGCGGCTATTTGTGTTCTTGCGTTTGCGACTATGGCGTCGCCTCTAGTAAAGAAAAGCTTTGGTATCGCAACAGCACTTAAAATGCCAAGTATGACGATGACAAATATAATTTCTATTAGGGTAAAAGCTCTTTTTTTCATTTATTTTCCGGTTTTAGTATCTCTTCTATCTCTTTTGTGACGTCCTTTACGACGCGCAAATTTGTGTAGCTCTCGTAGCTCTTTTCGACAAAGGCGTTTATAAGCTCACGAGGCTCGATAAATTTCTTTCCCCCCATAAATTTCTGCCAGTCGCGCTCGAAAATTTCAGCAAAATCATCATCAAGTGTAATCGTATAGTCGCGAGATGATACGGTGAGCGTGATCTGTTTCATTTTTTATGCCAAAAATGCCTAGCTTATCTACCAAGGACGGCTTCGATCTTTTTCATTACATCATCAGCTTCGCTATTTTTCTTATCTAGATCCTCTTCTAGGCGCATGATCTGGTTGGTTTTTGCCTCATTTTGTGCTTTTAATGTTACGATCTCGTTACGTAGCTCTTCATTTACTCTGCAAACTTCATCGTATTTTGTGATGAGGTCATTTACTTTATCGCTTAATGTGGTTAAGATCGCATTATCTTCAAACATAAAGGTTCCTTTAAAATAATAATTAATGCCGTATTCTAACACGCAGAGGCTAAATTCTTTTTAAAATTCTCATTTGACAAAGCACTATCTTTGCTATAAAATTCGCCCAAATTTAAAGGCGATCAATGAGTAAATTTGAAATTTCATCTAAATTTAGCCCAAGCAGTGACCAAGCAAGAGCGATAAAAGAGATAGTAAAAAGCATAAAATCAGGCAATAAATACCAAACACTTCTAGGCGTGACAGGGTCTGGCAAGACCTTCACCATGGCAAATGTCATACGCGAGCTAAATATGCCAACGCTCATCATGACACATAACAAATCCCTTGCTACTCAGCTTTACAGCGAATTTAAGGGCTTTTTCCCAAAAAACCATGTGGAGTATTTTATAAGCTACTACGACTACTACCAGCCAGAGGCCTACATCCCACGAAGCGACCTATATATAGAAAAGGATAGCTCGGTAAATGAGGAGCTTGAGCGCCTGCGCCTCTCTGCGACGGCTAGCTTGCTAAGCTTTGACGACGTCGTCTGTGTGGCCTCAGTCTCTGCAAACTACGGCCTTGGTAATCCAAGCGAGTATAAAGGTATGGTCGCCTACCTAAATGTCGGGCAGAAATTTAGCCAAAGAAAGCTTTTAGAGCAGCTTGTGGATATGGGCTACAAGCGCAATGACAACTACTTTGACAGGGGCGACTTTCGTGTAAATGGCGATGTGGTGGATATTTACCCAGCATACTACAACGACGAAGCGCTAAGGGTCGAGTTTTTTGGCGATGAGATCGATGCGATGTATCATTTTGACGTGCTTGATAACAAAAGACTAAAGGATATCTCTAAATTTACGCTTTATGCCACCAGCCAGTTTATCGTGGGCGCTGATAGGCTAAAGATCGCGATGAAAGAGATCGAAGAGGAGCTTGATGCGCGCTTGAAAGAATTTAACGAGCAGGGCAAGCTAGTTGAGGCACAGAGGCTAAAGCAAAGGGTGGAGTTTGACCTTGAGATGATGGCGAGCACTGGCATGTGCAAGGGTATCGAAAACTACGCGCGCCACCTAACTGGACAAAAGCCTGGAGAGACGCCGTACTCGATGTTTGACTACTTTGAGATAAGCGGCAAAGACTATCTAGTCATCGTCGATGAGAGCCATGTGAGTTTGCCGCAGTTTAGGGGCATGTATGCTGGCGATAGGAGCCGTAAAGAGGTGCTTGTGGAGTATGGATTTCGCTTGCCTTCAGCGCTTGATAACAGGCCGCTTAAATTTGACGAGTTTATAAGCAAAAAGGCGAAATTTCTCTTTGTCTCAGCCACGCCAAACGAGTATGAGCTTGGTATCAGCCAGGGCCACATCTATGAGCAAATTTTGCGTCCTACGGGGCTGCTTGATCCTTTGATCGAGATAAAAGATAGCGACAACCAGGTCGAGGCGTTATTTGACGAGGCAAAGGCGGTGATCGCTAGAGGTGAGCGTGTGCTTGTCACGGTGCTAACTAAAAAGATGGCTGAAGAGCTAAGCCGCTACTACATCGAGCTTGGCGTCAAGGTCAAGTATATGCACTCAGACATCGACGCGATCGAGCGAAATGAGATCATTAGAGGGCTTAGAAGTGGCGAATTTGACATGCTAATAGGCATAAATTTGCTCCGTGAGGGGCTTGACCTGCCTGAAGTGAGCCTGATAGCCATAATGGACGCTGATAAAGAGGGCTTTTTGCGCTCGACAACGAGCCTTATACAGACTATGGGGCGCGCAGCTAGAAATGTAAATGGCAAGGTGCTAATGTTTGCCAAAAAGATAACAAAATCGATGAAAGAGGCGATCGATACGACGACTGCTAGGCGTAAATTTCAAGATGAGTACAACAAAGCTCACGGCATCACGCCGCACTCTGCAAGCAGAAATATCGAAGAGAGCTTGCATGTCGAGGATGATGGTGAAATTTACAAGCGTGGTAAAAATTTAGAGAAGATGCCAGCTAGCGAGCGTGCTGCGATCGTAAAAGAGTTAAGAAAGCAGATGCTTGAAGCGGCGGCGCAGCTGGAGTTTGAGAAGGCGGCGGCATTGCGCGACGAGATAGCAAAGATGAGAAAGTTATAAGCGTTGTCTTTTATGTATCTTTAAATGAGCTTGCTAAAATTTTGCTCGACAGACTATTTGTCTAGTCTGCGCAAATTTTAACTGCGCAACATTTAAATCTATCACAAAATACTGCCGTTATATAAATTCAAATTTTTCTATGCTTTTAAATTTAATAAACCATGTTTTGTTGCTTGTTTTTGCTCATCCGCCTTGTCTCCTTGTAGCGAAGTCTCGTTGCGAGCAAGGCGAAGCAAAAAAACAAAAATTTTCTTATCTTGATGGCTTAAATTTATTTGTTCTATCTTCGGTTGAAAATTTCTTCGTAGCATTTAAAATCATCACAAGATACTTTGCCTTGATATTTGGTTATCAAATTTTAAAATTTACTGACTATCTAAATCTACTACAAAATACCGCCGCCCAAAAGCCATGGCTCGGCTCTTTTTGCATAGTAAAATTTCGCTTGTTTCCTCGTAGCGAAGCCTCGTTGCGAGTATGGTAAAACAAGTAGGAATTAAAATTTACTCGCAAATTTCATTACTTAATTTTTTGTATAAAAATGAAGCAGGGGATATAAATTTAAGTTCTACTGACTGGCTTTAAAAAATAGCTTGACACCGCGCAGATGAGCGAAACTGCGGCGATAAAGTAAAACGAGTGCGTTAGGCTAAGGATATCAGCGATCTTGCCGATGACCGTTGCGAATATGCCGCCGATTGTTATGCTAAGCCCGAGCGTTACGCCAGAGGCTAGGCCGATCTGATTTGGCAGATAAAGCTGCGCAAGGGCGATAGAGGGGCTAAAAGATAGGCTGATGCAGGCACTCACGCACATGGAGGCCGCGAGAAATAGCGTGTAGCTGTCGATAAAGAGCATTAGCACGACTAGCGGTGCGGCGATACTTAGGCTTATTTTGATGAGCCTAACTAGGCCGTATCTATCAGCTAGCGCTCCGCCAAATAGCGTAGAGATCGCACCTGCGGCAAAAAACATACTTAAATTTACATTTGCAGCCTCTTTGCTAAGGCCAAAAATTTTAATGAGATAGATGCTAAAAAATGCCGAAAAGCCAAAAGCGACGATCGAGCGTGAAAATATGCAGATACAAAGCCTCAAAAATGCGCCTAGATCGTCTTTTAGAGCGCTTGTTTTTTGTGAAATTTGTTTTTTGTGATTGCCTTCGAGTGCTTTTATAAATTTGCCCTTTTTGAGGTATAAAAGTGTTAGCAAAATTTGAGGGATGATGAAAACTAGCGTCCCTTTTAGGCCAAAATTTCCCACAAAAACAGCGACCAAAATAGGCCCAACGGCAAAGCCTGCGTTTCCGCCAAATGAAAATATACTTATGCTTTTGGCTCTATTTTTGGCGTTTGAGGCGTAGTTTACGATCCTTGCGGCGCTTGGGTGAAAGAGCGCGGCGCCGATACCACTTATCATCACGCAAACTAGGATGATGTAGTAGTTTGTCACAAAGCCAGTTAGGCTCATGCCTCCGCCTGCCAAAAGTAGCCCAAACGGGATGACGTAGGGTAGCTCTTTTTTGTCGCTTAGGCGGCCGATAAGTGGCTGGATGAGCGAGCTTGCTAAATTTGTGGCGGTCACGAGCGAGGCGGCTGTGGCGTAGTCGTAGTGGTAGCTCGCGATGAAAAAGGGCAGCATCGCACCAAGCGCGCTTTGGTTTATGTCGCTACAAAAGTGCCCAAGCCCCATTAGATACTTTAAATTTTCCGCCTTTTTCATCTAAAATAGCCCTTTTAAAAGCCCCTTTAAATTTTGTTTTTCGCCGCTTGCGCCTTCATCATCTTTGCCAAGCTTTTTGTCTAAAAATCTACCTATCTCTTTTTTGACCTTATTTTCGAGATATTGCGATCTGACGTCGTATTTTAGCTTGTCTGTCGTGCCTGAGATTTGCACGTTTAGATCGGTCTTTTCGAGCCTGCAAACAAGTGGCGCATTAAGAATTTTTGTAGCGGTGTTATAAGTGCCGTTTGCAACCTTTATATCGCTCTTTGGAGAGCTTAAATTTACGTTAAAGATGACGTTATCGCCCTTTATATCGCCGTAAATTTTGCCGTCTTTGTAAATTTCTTTTGTGATGTCCTTGCCGGTGAAGGTTTTGATGTTGTTTGTGAGATTTGTGCTGGCTAGGTGACCCTCTTTTAGCAAGATGTCAAATTTACCGAGCTTTTGCTTTGTTTCGTAGTCAAATTTAGCATCGCCGTTGCCGTCATAGAGGTGCTCTAGCCCTAAAGTCTGCGTTAGCCCTTTGACCTCAAAGTTTTTTAGCACCGCATCAAGCGCACCACCTTTGTAGTTTGCCTCTAGTTTGCCCTTAAATAGATCATCTGAAGTGGCTTTTACGCTTAGATCATCCACTTTGCCATCTGCTGTTATGAGGGCTGCAAATTTACCGTGAAGCTCGCGGCCAGCTAAAAATGCAAGCTTATTTAGCTCCGAAACTACCGCTTGAAGCTTTAAGTTTAGCGTGCTTTTGCCCACATCAAAGCTGCCATCTATGTCCTTTATATCAGCTAGCGAGCTAAGAAAGTCGCCACTAAATTTTGCCATGTCGCCTTTATAGTCTAGGCTCAAAATTGAGCTAAATTTCTCATTTTCAGGGAATTTTTTATCAAGCATTTTGCTAAGCGTTGCGGCGTTAAATTTACCGTCACTTAGGGCGATCTTTGCGGCGACGCTTGGGCTTTTACTAAAGATATTTTGTCCTTTTGCTTGGACATTTGCCTTGGCATTTACCAGTCTATCGTTGCCACTAAGTGCTAAAATTTCTCCTAGCTGTGCCTCTTTTAGGCTAAGATCAAGATTTTCATTTTTTATGGTGGCGTTTAGCTTGCCAGCAAAGGCATCGCCGTCTAAATTTAACTCATCTATCTTGCTTGCTTTGACCTTCACATCGCCCGCAAGCGCCATCTTTGAGCTAACCTCAAAGCCACTAACCGCTTTAAATTTATCAGGGTCGTTAATGAGTAGGGCAAATTTGCTAAAAATTTGACTGTTTTTTAAGTCATAAACGCCCTTTACATCCTTTAGCTCGCCAAGGTCGCTAAGCACGTTTGCGTCAAAATTTACAAGCTCGCCCTTTGCGACAGCGCCGCCTTTTAGCTCAAATTTCGCCGCATTTTTAAGCTTTGCAAGACCATTGTTTATAAGGCCGTTTTTTATCTCAAATTTAGCCTCGCCTGCAAGCTTTTTTAGCTCGTCAAAGCCGCTAAAATTTGCGTTTAAATTTATCTCTCCGTCTGCGTAGCTAGGCTGCAAAGCAAGCGCTAAAAGCTCTTTTAGTTTGATATTTGCGGCATTTAAGACTAAATTTTTACTATCAAAATTTGCATTTATCTTGCCACCAAGGCCGTTTATCTCAGCTTTTAAGTTTTTAAGAGCATTTTCTTGCATCGTAATTTCGCCGTTTGCATCCACTGCGCCACTTAGCTGCTCGCCCAAGAGCTTGCCAAAAAGGGCAAGATCAGGCACATTTAGCAAAAAGTCGCTCTTTAAATTTTTACTAGCTAGATCATAAGTCGTCTCATTTGCTTTTAAAGTGGCTTCTGGTGCGATGATAATGGTTTTTGCGCTCACTTTTTCATTTGCAAATTTAGCATTTACACCGCCTTTAAAACTTATATCTTTTGCTAAATTTAGCCCAAATTCGTTTTTAAGGATTTCTTTGTTTATAGCTGCGTTGCTAGCTAAAATTTGAGCGTTAATGATGGGTTCATTTTTCTCATCAACGCCTTGCATATTGCTCGTTAGATCAAGCTTGCCACTGGCTAAATTTGGCTTTTGCGCAAGAGCTGATATCTCAGAAAGCTCGATGTTTTTAGCATCAAGATTTAGAGCTTTTGGCAGGTAGTCTTTTAAGTTTGCGTTTAAATTTATGTTTGAGCCAAGCGCCGTGCCAGTTGCCACTAGCTTAAAGTCGCTAAATTTACCAGCTACGTTTGCTTTAAGCGCGACGTCCTTTTTTAGTCCAAGCTCGCTGGCCTTTGCCTTGTCGGCGTTTATATCTATGTTTAAGCTCATACTTTGAGCAAGCAAGGATAGGTCGCCATTTGCCTTTAAATTTATGGCGTTCATCACGGTCGCCTCTAAATTTAGCGTGCTAAATCCTAGGCTAAAATCTTTAAATTTGACATCGATACCACGAGCGAGTGCCTCTTTTTCTATTTTGCTGGCTATAAATTTGTTGCCAAAAGAGCTAAAGATCAAGCCAAAAATGCAAGCTACTATGAGCATAAGCGCGCCAACTATGTAAGCTATTTTTTTCATAAAATTCCTTTATATTAGTTTTACATATCACGAAACTTTAGTCAAATAGACTAAAGGTTTTATTTAAATTTGCTATAAATTATTGACTTTTTCAGAAAAAAATGCTAGCATTTCATCACTCAAAAATAAAGAGTGCTAAAAAAGACAATTAAACTAAAAGGATGAACAATGAATTTTCAACCATTAGGCAAGCGTGTCCTAGTCGAACGCGTAGAAGAGACAAAGACGACAGCTTCGGGCATAATTATACCTGATAACGCAAAAGAAAAACCTTTAAGCGGCGAGGTAAAAGCAGTTGGTGCTGAAGTAGAGGGCGTAAAAGTTGGTGAAAAAGTAGTATTTGCTAAATACGCTGGCACTGAGGTAAATTTGGATGATAAGGCATATCTTGTTTTAAACATCGACGACGTTTTAGGCGTGATTAAATAATTTAAAAAGGAAAGACAATGGCAAAAGAAATTTTTTACTCTGATGATGCAAGAAACCGCCTATACGAGGGCGTAAAAAAACTAAATGACGCTGTGAAAGTGACAATGGGACCAAGAGGCAGAAATGTCCTTATCCAAAAAAGCTTTGGCGCTCCAAACATAACAAAAGACGGCGTTAGCGTGGCTAAAGAGGTTGAGCTAAAAGATACTATCGAAAATATGGGTGCAAGCCTAGTTAGAGAAGTAGCAAGCAAGACAAACGATCAAGCAGGCGACGGCACTACAACAGCAACTGTGCTAGCTCACGCGATATTTAAAGAGGGTCTTAGAAACGTAACTGCTGGCGCAAATCCTATCGAAGTAAAACGCGGCATGGATAAAGAAGTAGCAGCTCTTATAGATGCACTAAAAAACATCTCTAAAAAAGTTTCTGGCTCAAAAGAGATCGCGCAGATCGCTACTATCTCAGCAAACTCAGATGAGAGTATCGGCAAACTTATCGCTGATGCGATGGAAAAAGTTGGCAAAGATGGTGTTATAACAGTAGAAGAGGCAAAGTCTATCCAAGACGAGCTAAGTGTTGTTGAGGGTATGCAGTTTGACCGCGGATACCTAAGCCCATACTTCATCACAAACCCTGAAAAGATGCAAGTTGAGCTAAGCAATCCATTTATATTGCTATTTGACAAGAAGATCACAAATTTAAAAGACTTATTGCCAGTGCTTGAGCAAGTACAAAAGAGTGGCAAACCACTTTTAATCATCGCTGAAGATATCGAGGGCGAGGCACTTGCAACGCTTGTTGTAAATAAACTTCGTGGCGTGCTAAACATCTCAGCTGTAAAAGCTCCTGGCTTTGGCGACAGAAGAAAAGCGATGCTTGAAGATATCGCTATCTTAACAGGTGGTGAGGTTATTAGCGAAGAGTTAGGCAGAACATTAGAGAGCGCTAGTATAAACGATCTTGGACAAGCTTCAAGCGTAGTTATCGACAAAGACAACACAACTATCGTAAATGGCGCAGGCGAGAAGTCAGCAATAGACGCTAGAATCACTCAGATCAAAGCTCAAATCGCTGAGACAACAAGCGACTATGACAAAGAAAAACTTCAAGAGCGCCTTGCAAAACTAAGTGGCGGCGTGGCAGTTATCAAAGTAGGTGCTGCGACTGAGACAGAGATGAAAGAGAAAAAAGACCGCGTAGATGACGCTCTAAGCGCTACTCGTGCAGCTGTAGAAGAGGGCATCGTAGTAGGTGGCGGTTCAGCTCTTATCCTCGCTTCAAAGAGTGTAAATTTAAATTTACAAGGTGACGAGGCAATCGGTGCTGAGATCGTTAGAAGAGCGCTTCGTGCTCCACTTCGCCAAATCGCTGAGAACGCTGGATTTGACGCAGGCGTAGTAGCAAATGCAGTTGAGGCAAGCAAAGATGCAAATTTTGGCTTTAACGCTGCAACCGGCGAATATGTAAATATGTTTGAAGCTGGCATCATCGACCCAGTAAAAGTTGAGAGAGTTGCGCTACAAAACGCTGTTAGCGTGGCTAGCTTGTTACTAACCACTGAAGCAACTATCAGCGAGATCAAAGAAGAAAAAGCAATGCCTGCAATGCCTGATATGGGCGGAATGGGTGGCATGGGTGGCATGATGTAGCAGCCCTTTTCGAGCTAGAGCTTTTCTAGCTCGAATTTAAATTTTAATCTCACTAAATTTATAAAATTATTTACTCCTTTTTAAATTTATTCTTGTATCATTTTTGCATTCTTTTAGGGAGAATTTACAATGAAATATGATGAAATTTTTAGAGAATACGACATACGCGGCATTTTTGAAAAGGACTTGACAGAAGATAGTGTCAAGGCTATAGGGCTCGCTTTAGGCAAGAAATTTAACGAATTTGGCGTGAAAACTTTAAGCGTTGGTTTTGACGCAAGGCTTAGTGCTAGCACGCTTTTTAGGTATCTGTTAAGTGGCCTAAACAAGGCTGGTGGCTTTAAAATTTACAACATAGGCCTGCTTCCAACTCCTGTTGGCTACTTTAGTGTTTATGCTGACTATTTCGATGCAAATATCATGATCACGGGCTCTCACAATCCAAAAGATTATAACGGCTTTAAGATTACTATCAAAAAAGATAGCTTCTTTGGCAAAGATCTGCAAATTTTAAAAGACAAAGTTAATGAGATAATCGCCTCAAATTTAGAGATCGCAGACGATGAGAGCTGTGAGAAATTTAATATCTTAGAAAAATACGTTGAGTTTTTTGTAAAAGAATTTAGCGAACTTAAAAATTTCAAAAAGCCTTTTGTTATCGACTGCGCAAATGGCGCTGTTGGCGTGAGCTTAGTGCCTATCGTCAAGGCGCTTGGACTAAATGCAAAAATTTTATATGAATATCCAGACGGAAATTTTCCAAATCACCACCCAGACCCAAGTGAAAAAGAGAATTTAAAAGAGCTATTTTCGCTCATTGAGAAGAAGGAATTTGACCTTGGATTTGGCTTTGACGGAGATGGCGACAGGATCGCGGTTATAACGCCAAAAAGAGATATAAAAGGTGATGAGCTAGCCTATCTTTATGCTCTAAATATGAAACATCCAAAGGTGCTTGGCGAAGTAAAATGCTCACAAAATATGTATGATGAGATCGCCAAGATCGGCGAAGTTTTTATGGGAAAAACTGGTCATAGCAACATCAAAAAAATGATGAAAGAGCTAAACGTAGATCTTGCGGCTGAAGTGAGCGGTCATATCTTCTTTAAAGAGCGATACTTTGGCTTTGATGATGCGCTTTATGCGATGATGAGGGTGCTTGAGCTAGTTCATAAAGGCTTTGACCTTGACGGCGAGCTTGATAAGATGCCACTTGTCTTTAGCACCGATGAGATCAAGATAAAGACGACTGACGAGGCTAAATTTAAGATAGTTGCTAAGCTAAAAGAGTGCGTGAAAAACGAGAGTTGCGACCTGCCAAAGATAAAAAATATCATCGACATTGATGGCATAAGGATTCAGTTTAAAAATGGCTGGGCGTTAGTGCGCGCATCAAATACAACGCCAGTTATCGTCACTAGATTTGAGGCAAAAAGCAAGGAATTTCTAGCAGAGATTGAGCAAAAAGTGACAAAATTGCTAAAGAGCTTAATGTAGCTTGCAAAAAGCATTTTGGGTTAAACTTACTCCAAAATGCTTTTTAAATTTTATTTAAACATTCAAAAACTAGGTTTTATTTTTTCATTATTTCACAAATTTTTCTCTGCATAGATATCATTTAGAGGCTTTAAACAATTGCCATATTTTAAATTTATTAGATAGATCATCCGCGCAAGTTAAATCCGCAAGTAGCCTATCTCGTTTGATATTTTTTAAAAACAAGCTTATTATCGCAAGGCTCGTGCTCGTTTAAAACCAAAGTGCGTAAGATCGCTCGTCATGAATTTTAAAGCAGTCCCATTTGCTGACAAAAATTTTAGAAACATTATCGTAAATTTACATGCTAGCTTGCTGCCAAGAATTACAAAACTGTCGTCATGGATTTTAAAGTGATATCGCCTACTGTAAAAATTGCAAATATATTATTAAATTTAAAAAGAGAGATGGCGTAAAGATTACGCCATTAAATTTTTAGAGTTTGCCGCCTTCGACGACTAGAGATTCAGGATTTACGCTGTCGCCATAGATCGGTTTTAACGTTGCGTCATAGTCTTTGTGGAAGAAATTTTCTTTTCCAAGCTCGATGATCTCGTTATTTAGCCACTCAAGTAAGGCTTTGTTGCCTTTTTTGACAGCTGGAGCTATCACATCCACGTCGCCAAGCGCTTCAACGCCTACGACAAAGCCAGGAGTCTCTTTCGCCCAGGCAAAAAGTAGGGCATTGTCATGCGCTAGAGCCGCACCTCTTTTATCAACCAAAGCCGCGAAAGTTTCGGTATTTTGATCGTATTTTAAAAGCTTGATATCAGGATAATTTTTTGTAAAAAATGCGTCTGCGGTTGTGCCTTTATTGACGATCAAGGTTTTATCTTTTAGCTCATCAACGCTCTTTATCACAGCACCCTCAGGGCTAACAATGCCAAGAGAGACCTTCATATATGGAAGCGCAAAATCAACAACTTGCGCGCGCTCAGGCGTTTTTGTGAAATTTGCAAGCGTGATATCGACCTTGTCAGCTGTGAGCACTTCAACCCTGCCAGCAGCTTCTACTAGCTCAAATTTGACCTTGCTCTCATCACCAAGCAAGTCTTTTGCGATACGTTTTGCAAAATAGATGTCATAGCCTTGGTTTTTGCCGTCTTTATCGACGTAGCCAAATGGCGGTTTGTCGCTGAAAACGCCTATCCTTACATATCCACGCTCTTTGATCTTTGCGATAGCGTCAGTTTGATTTGAAGCGGCTGCTTTGTCCGCACCTTTGTCATCACCACAACCCGTTAGAAAGACGGTAGCGACTAATGCTAATAAGAAAAATTTAAATTTTCTCACTCTTTCTCCTTTAGAAAAATTTAGTAAATAAGAGCAGTTAAATCTCGCTCTAAACGCATTTTGAAAAAACGGCAAATTATCTCTTATTTTTTCTAAAATGAGAATAAATTTAGAAATTTCTTTGCTCGCTCGCTCTTTGGATTAGTAAAAAACTCCTCTGGCTCGCTGATCTCCACGATCGCTCCAGCGTCCATAAATACGATCTTGTTCGCAACCGCCCTTGCAAAGCTCATCTCGTGGGTTACTATTAGCATCGTCATGCCATCTTTGGCTAAATTTAGTATCACATCAAGTACTTCTCTAACGATCTCTGGATCAAGTGCAGCCGTAACCTCGTCAAATAGCATGATCTCAGGGTTTAGACAAAGGCTTCTAACGATGGCTATGCGCTGTTTTTGACCGCCACTTAGCTCCTTTGGATAGGCAAATTTCTTATCAAGTAGCCCAACCTTGCTTAGCCACATATCAGCCGTCTTTTCAGCCTCGGCCCTATCTCTTTTTTGCACCTTTAAAGGCCCAAGAAGGACGTTATCGATGACATTCATATGATCAAACAGCTCGTAGCTTTGAAATACCATGCCGACCTTTTGGCGGATCCTTTGCCACTCTTTAAATTTAGCGTCTATCACTTCGCCATCTATGATGATCTCGCCGCTTGCTATGCTCTCAAGGCCGTTAATGCATCTAAGAGTTGTGCTCTTGCCACAGCCTGATGGTCCAAGGAGCACGACCACTTCGCCGCTTTTAACCTCTAAATTTATATCTTTTAAGGCGTGAAGCTCTCCATAAAATTTATTTATTTTTTTAAGTTCTAAGATATTTTCGCTCATTTTAGCTCCATTTTTCTTCTAGTTTTTTCGATAGTTTTGAGACTGGATAGCAGATCGCAAAATATAAAAAGAATATGAGCGTGTATATCCAAAATGGCGCCATAGGGTTTGTAAATACATTTCGCTCGATGATCTGCTGCCCGACCTTGACTACCTCGACAACGCCGATTAGAACGACGATAGAGGTCGTTTTTATCATACGGCTTAGTAAATTTACAGCTCCAGGCACAAGTCTTCTTGTAGCAAGCGGGATGATGACGTGAGAGTAAATTTGAAATTTGCTAAGTCCTAGCGAGGCAGCTGACTCAAACTGGTGCTTTGGTATCGAGGTGATCGCCCCTCGCACGATATCCATCATCTCAAAAACACCCCAAAGGCTAAAGACGATGAGCGAGGCGGTAAATGCCGAGATGTGGATATCAAAAGCCTTGCTAACGCCAAAGTAAAATAAAAATAGCCATACGATCTGAGGCATGATACGAACGATCTCGAGGCAAATTTTTAAAATAAGATAGATAAATTTGTTTTTCATGCTCATCAAAACGCCAAGGATTAGGCCGCCGATGACGGAGATGATGATCGAGATAAATGAAATTTCAGTGCTTACCACAAGACCTTCAAGCAGCCTTAGTAAATTTTGTGTGTCAAATAATATACTAACTCCTTGCATTTCTCACCCTTTTTTCGACGTAGCTAAGCGCCAGCGAGACTGGCAAGATGATGACAAGATAGCTAATAACCAGCATAAAAAGCGCCTCGTCTGTCTTGTAGTAAAGTCCGATGAGATCCTTTGCGACATAGACTAGATCAGCAAGCGCTACGATACTAACGATACTTGTCTCTTTTAGTAAAAATATGACGTTTGCGCTGATGCTTGGCAATGCCACGCTAAAGGCTTGTGGCAAGATGACATATCTTAGGAGCTGATTTTTACTAAGTGCGATGCTAAGGCCTGCTTCTATCTGCGACCTTCTAACCGCCTCAAAGCCAAGTCTAAAGCTCTCGCTCATATAGCTGCCACCAAGAAAGCTAAGCCCAGCGACCGCACAGGCAAAGCCGCTCATCGACACTCCAAGCTTTGGCAAGCCGTAGTATAAAAAGAATAGCTGGATGAGAAGTGGCGTGTTTCTTGAAAGCTCAACGTAGCAATCAACTATTTTTGAGAGAAAATTTAGCTTGTAAAATTTCACAGCCATGCAAAAAATGCCTATCAAAATAGAAAAAACGATCCCCAAAAAGGCGATCTGACAGGTGAGCACCCCAGCTTTTACAAAAAGGGGGTAAAATTTCTCAATAAACTCAAAATCCATAAACTTTAATCCAATCTGAAAAATGGATACATTCTATCTTAATAATCATAAATTTAAAACTAATTAGGTATTATCACACTTTAAATTTAAGCTTACAAAAAGGATAAAATTTGATTGATCTTTTTCAGATCATCGGTTTTTTAGGGATGATTTGTGTCGTGATGGGCTACTTTTTACTTCAGATCGGCCGTCTAAATAGCCACGATCTAGCCTATCAGATAATAAATTTAGCAGGCGCTATACTGCTCATCATCTCGCTTTTTGTGCACTTTAACCTCGGCTCATTTTTGATAGAGGTCTTTTGGATAATCATTACGATTTATGGAATTTATAAAATTTACAAGGAGAGAGCGTGAGAGCGTATGCAGAGTGGGAAGAGCAGGAACTTTTGTTTTTATCGCTGCCACATAGTAAGAGCGACTGGGAGCCTTATTTAGAGGAGATTTTAGCTGGTTATGAGGAGCTTGTGGCTGCTGTTACGCCTTTTGAAAAGGTGGTGCTTATCTGCCCTGATGAGGCAAATTTTGCTAGATTTAAGAAATTTAAAAATGTTGAGTTTGTAAAGCTTGAGACTGATGATACTTGGATCAGAGACTACGGCATGATCGACGTTTGCGATGGTCCTAGCGTAAAGAGCTATGACTTTAAATTTAACGCTTGGGGTGGTAAATTTAATAGTTCAAAAGATGATGCGATAAATTTAGAGCTAGCTAAAATTTACAAGACCAAGCTTGAGCCTGTTGATATGATACTAGAGGGCGGAAGTGTTGAATTTAACGGAGATGGCGTGCTTTTAACCACCTCAAAATGCCTACTAAATGAAAATAGAAACAAAGCACTTAGCAAAGAGCAGATCGAAGAAAAACTAAAAAATTTATTTGGCTTAAAGCGTATCATCTGGCTTGAAAATGGCTTTATAAAAGGCGATGACACAGATAGTCACATCGACACTTTAGCGCGCTTTATCACGCCTGATACGATAGCTTACGCAGCTTGCGAAGATGAGAGTGATGAGCACTTTGATGAGCTTAAAAAGATGGAGGATGAGCTTAAAAAAACTGGCTTTAAGCTACTTGCTCTACCACTACCTAAGCCTAAATTTTATGAGGGCAAAAGGCTTGGCTGCACCTATGCAAATTTTATCTTTATAAATGGTGCGCTAATCGTGCCAACATATAATAACGAAAACGATGAAAAGGTGCTAAATTTACTTGCCAAGGCACTGCCAGATAGAAAGATCATCGGTGTAAATTCGCTAGTTTTTGTCCGTCAAAATGGCTCGCTTCACTGCTCAAGCCAAAATAGATACAAGAGGGCTTAAGTTTGTCAAGTCCGTTTGATTATGAGTTTAACAGCATAAATAAGCAGGAGTGCACGCAGGGCGAAAATAAGGCAGTTATCGCAGCAGGTGCTTGCGCCTTTTTGCTCGCACTTGTGAAATTTACAGCTGGGCTTTTTAGCGGCTCGGTCGCTGTGCTTGGCTCGGCGATTGATTCGATGCTTGATTTTATCGTTTCGCTTTTAAATTTATTTGCGCTTAGAAAGTCAAGAAAGCAAGCCAATGAGAAATTTAACTTTGGCTACACAAAGCTAGAGGCGTTAGCAGCGCTATTTGAGTGTGTTATCATCGTTGTGGCTGCTGGATATATATTTTATGAGAGCGTTAAGAAATTTAGCGAGCCAAATTTAGAGATAGACCTTGGCTTAAGCCTTGGTGTGATGGTCTTTTCAGTCGTGGTGACGCTATGCTTGGTGCTATTTTTAAACCAAATTTCTAAAAAAAGTGGCAACCTTATCATAAAAGCAGACGCACTGCACTATAAGATCGACCTTTTTAGCAACCTAGCAGTCATCATCTCGCTGCTTATCATTAAATTTAGCGGATTTGTGATGATAGATGCGATCTTTGGTATCGTGATAAGTGGCTACATCGCTCAAAGCGCCATAAGCCTTGGCAAAGACGCCTTTGGTGTCTTGCTAGATCACGCAGCAAGCCCTGAGATCACAGAGGGGATCATTAAGATGATAAAGGCAAAGCAGAGAATTTCAGACTTTCACTATCTAAACACAAGGCAGAGCGCAAATACCATATTTTTAACGCTGCATTTAGTTTTTGACAAAGATATCTCGCTTTACGACGCGCACGAGGTGGCTGACTCGCTTGAAGCCGAGATAAGAGAGAAATTTAAGGATTTTTCGTGGCAGATAACCACACATTTAGACCCATACAACGATAAAGAAGGGAGATGAGATGAAAGTAGCACTACTTCAACAAGAATTTAAAGGCACAAAAGAGGCAACTATCGCAAAGACGCTTGAGCTAATAGCCGAGGCAAAAAAAGGAGGTGCTGATCTCGTGGTCTGTCAAGAGCTGCACCAGACGCAATACTTTTGCCAAAGTGAGGATACAAATTTCTTTGATCACGCAAACGACTGGCAAGAAGATGTCGCTTTTTGGGGCAGGGTGGCTAAGGAAAACGGCGTAGTTTTGGTCACTTCGCTCTTTGAAAAGAGGGCTGACGGACTTTATCACAACACCGCCTTTGTCTTCGAGCGTGACGGCAGCGTGGCTGGCAAATACCGAAAAATGCACATCCCTGATGACCCTGGATTTTACGAGAAATTTTACTTCACGCCTGGCGATATCGGCTTTGAGCCAGTTGAGACTAGCCTTGGCAAGCTTGGCGTTTTGGTCTGCTGGGATCAGTGGTATCCAGAGGCAGCAAGGCTAATGGCGCTAAAAGGGGCGAAAATTCTCATCTATCCAACGGCTATTGGCTGGTTTGAGGGCGATAGTGATGATGAAAAATCAAGACAGCTTGAAGCGTGGGTAGCAGTGCAAAGAGGCCACAGCGTGGCAAATGGCCTGCCAGTGGTCGCAGTAAATCGTGTGGGCTTTGAAAAAGATGATAGTGGCGTGATGGATGGGATAAAATTTTGGGGAAATAGTTTTGTTTTTGGGCCACAAGGCGAGCAGCTTTTCCGCGCAAATAGCACAGACGAGCTATGCAAGATCGTTGAGATAGACATGAAAAGAAGTGAAGAAGTTCGCAGAATTTGGCCATTTTTACGTGACCGCAGGATCGATGCCTATGCAAATATCACAAAGAGGTTTATCGACTAAATTTGGAGCTAGAATTTCTAGCTCTTTTAAAATGCAAATTTCTTATCCACTATGCGGACTATCCTGCCGCCAAGCCTTTTTGCTCCAAAAAGCCATTTAGCGCTGAAAGAAATGTCGATTTGCCATATCCTGAGCTGCCCATTAGGCAGATGATCTTGTTTTGGGCGATGTTTAAATTTAGATCTTTTAAAATTTCATTCTCTTGTTGTAAATTTTTAGCTTTTAAAGAAGACTATAAATATGATTATATATAAAGAAAGATAAAATATAATTAGGAAAAATTATATGGGTCGAACTATTGAAGTTCAACCCGCTGGATAATGAATTAATATCTGCGTTTAAATTAAAAACAAAAATTATTCTGTTTTGTCTTTAACGTAGGTAGCACCTTTGTTAACTTTGTCTTTTGACCACTCGACTGCATTGCCAGTATCTTCTTTGGCACCATGCCAAGTATTAGAACAGCCGACCATAAAAAAGGCAGCACACAACAGTGTTAAAAAACAACGCATATTTATATCCTTTGTTTTTAAGATGTGACTTTTGGGCAGAATTTGGTAATCTTTTATGCCTTAAATGATTTCCAAGATCTTCGTTTTCGGCGGCACGGTCATCTCTTGAAATTATATTTC
>NZ_POYX01000074.1:0-10206 GCF_002913865.1 Campylobacter concisus | reverse complement strand
TTTGATAAATGTCCATAAAATAGCCTATCTAAGGGTTATCGCGTTAGCTTTTGCAGCTTTTATATTTAATACAACTGAGTTCGTGCCGGTGCCACTTTTAAGCGACATAGCAAAGGATTTTGGCATGAGTACGGCTGATACTGGGCTCATCATCACGATATATGCGTGGAGTGTGACGATACTCTCGCTACCATTTATGCTTCTAACTGCAAATTTAGAGAGAAGGTCGCTACTTTTAAAGGTTTTTATCATTTTTGTGGCTTCTCACGCACTTTGCGCGGTCGCTTGGAATTTTACTGTTTTAGTTATAGCTCGCGTGCTAATAGCCATCTCACACGCCATATTTTGGTCGATCACCGCCTCGCTTGCTGTTAGGGTGGCACCTATCAATAAAAGCTCGCAAGCTCTGGGACTTTTAGCACTTGGCACATCGATGGCGATGATACTTGGCTTGCCGCTTGGTAGAATTTTAGGCGATAGCTTGGGCTGGCGTGTCACATTTGGGCTCATAGGGGTCTTTGCTGTGGGCGTTGGCACTTGGCTATATAAAATTTTGCCACTTTTGCCTAGCAAAAACTCAGGCTCGCTAAAAAGCTTGCCGGAGCTTGCAAGAAATGGCTTTTTGATGGTGATATTTTTGCTAACTGCTATCGTTATCAGCGCGCATTTTAGCACCTATAGCTACATCGAGCCATTTGCTAAAGACATAAGCGGCTTTGATGGTAAATTTATCACCATATTTTTGCTTTTGTTTGGCGTTGCTGGTATCGTAGCAAGCGTGCTTTTCTCTAAATTTTATAAGCTTATACCAAATGCTTTTACAGCTATCTCAATAGCGATCATTTTAGCCTGCTTGCTTGTGCTAAATTTGATCGCTACAAATGAGAGCTTGATGCTTGCGCTTGCCTTTATCTGGGGGCTTGGCATAGCTGGGATAAATATGAGCTTTCAGATAAAGGTGCTAAGCTTAGCCTCAAACGCCACAGACGCTGCGATGGCGATATACTCGGCTATTTATAATATCGGCATAGGAGCTGGCGCGCTCATCGGACATCAGACGATAGTCCGCCTTGGAGAGCAAAATATCGGCAACGTTGGCAGCCTTTTTGCAGTGGCTGGGCTTGTTATCTTTCTCGTTGCGGCAGTTAAATTTAAAAAAGCTGAGTAAATTTAGCCTTTTTAAAAAAACCAAAAACGTTACAAATTTCTACAAATAAGTGATAATAAATATCATAACTAAGAATAATTTTAGCTAAGCTTTCTTATAATCGTTATCAGAAAACGAATAAATTTTAGGAGCTTGTTATGTCAGTTTTAGTTATCGGAGCAGATGAGATCACGCCTATTAAGGCTGTTTTGCATGATTTGGGAGCTGAAAAGATAGAGCACTGGGACGCTAGAAATGAAAACCGCGTTAATCGCAAGCCGATCCCACAAGATACTGAGTGCGTGGTGATGCTAACTAGCTTTTTAAATCACAACACGATGAAGACTATTAAAACTCAAGCAAAAAAGAGAAATATCCCTATCGTTTGTGCCAAAAGAAGCGTTAGCTGCGTATTTTGCGAGTATTGTAAGGTCTTTGGGCTAGATAAGGAATTTGGATGCAAAGAATAATCGATGAAGTTCGGGTTTTTATCAGATATTGGCGAAATAACTCCAAGTATTTTTGCAAAGCTTGACAAGCTTTCTCGTGCGAAAATTTTTATCGCACTTTATAATGTCGGCGTTGAAAGCGAGCTGAAGATCCCGCTTTCTTACGCTAAATTTCTAAATTTCAAAGATATTTTTGATGCTAGGATAAATTTCTTACTTCGCGATAAATTTCTAAATTTTAAACCAGTTGATAGCTTTTGCATGCCTTCAAACATCATCATAAATGCTTATTTGAAAAATGACTTTAAAGCGTTGAAATTTGTAGCAAAAGAGCCAAAGATGGCAGCTGCAAAGATGATAAAGATGCTTTATAAAAGCGGGGAATTTGAGTTTTTTATTGACGCAGCGCAGATGTTTTGCCAGTTTGTTTATGATAAAATACGCCTCCGCCATCAGGACAAAGAGGTCGTGCTAAATGGCGGCGTCATCTCGGTCAAAAAAGATGGCAAAAATTTACTCAGCGTCATGCCAAGCTTTAAAAGGGTGAGCTTTGATGATATGAGAAATTTAAACGACGACATCGATGCAGCCGTTTGCGCGCTTGGTCGCGAGTGCGAGATGGTTTATATCGTTTGTCCTAGAAATGAGGAATTTAGGCGGCACGTTGAGGTTAGGCACTGCTTTGCAAGAGGGTGCATAAAGCTCGTGCCTTATACGATTATTAGTAAAATTTTTTAAAAAGGATAAAAATGATAGGTATAGTTTTTGGAAGTAGCATGGGAAATACCGAAGATGCAGCAAAACTTATAAGCGAAGGTCTAGGCCTTAAAAACGAGCTTTTAAACGTCTCTGACGTGGATGCGGCAAAGATAAATAGCTTTGATAAGCTCATCCTTGGCACATCGACCTGGGGCAGCGGCGACCTGCAAGATGACTGGGACGCGTTTGACTTTAAAGCGTTAAATTTAAACGGCAAAACGGTCGCTGTTTTTGGTATGGGCGATAGCGAGAGCTACTCAGATGAGTACTGTAACGGCATGGCAAAGCTTTATGATGAGGTCGTAAAAGCTGGCGCAAAGGTAGTTGGCGAAGTTAGCACTGATGGCTATACATTTGATGGCTCTGATGCCGTAAGAAATGGTAAATTTGTGGGTCTAGCGCTTGATGCTGATAACCAAAGTGACAAGACAGAGGGTAGAATTTCAGCTTGGATCGAGCAGATAAAACCATACTTTGCATAATAAATTTAGCTAGATCTTCTAGCTAAATTTATATATCCATAGCCGAGATGAAGTTTTTTATCCTCTCATTTTGGCTGTTAAAAAACTCATCTACCAAGCCATCAAACGCGATCACGCCTTTATCTAAAAATAAAATTCTATCAGCTATCTTTCTAGCAAAATTCATATTGTGAGTGACGATGATCATAGACTTTTTCTCTTTTGCAAGAGATAAGATGACCTTTAAAACTTCAGCCTCTAGCTCTGGATCTAGCGCACTTGTAGGCTCATCAAGTAGCAAAAAGTATGGATTTACAGCTAGCGCTCTAGCGATGGCTACACGCTGCGCTTGTCCGCCTGAGAGCCTGTTTGGATAGGTATCTTCTTTGTGGCTAAGCCCCACTTTGGCTAAAAGCTCTTTTGCCTCTTTTATAGCCTCGTTTTTATCCTTTTTTTGAACGTAGATCGGAGCTTCGGTGACATTTTGAAGCGCTGTTAGGTGCGGGAAGAGATTGAAGCTTTGAAAGACCATGCCTGTTTTTTTGGGAATTTCTAAAAGCTCTTTTGAGCTAAGCTTCTCTTTAAAATTTACACTCCTATCATCTACCTCTAAAGTGCCACTTTGTGGGATCTCAAGTAAATTTATGCACCTAAGAAGCGTTGATTTGCCACAACCAGATGAGCCAACTATCACGGTCGTTTGCCCCTCTTTAAAGCTTGTATTTATGTTATCTAGCACTAAATGATCGCCGTAAGATTTGCTTATATTTTTAAAATTTATAGCCATTAGACATACCTTGAGACAGCTTTTTCAAGCCTTGATTGAAGATAGGTTAAAAGTGTGCAAACCACTAGATAGATGAGTGCTGCTAGGATGTAGAGGATGAGTGGCTCAAAGGTCCTTGCTGCGATCCTTTGAGCGACCATAAACATATCTACCATCGTTATAGAAGCTGCTAGTGAAGTGTCTTTAACAAGGCCTATAAATGTGTTTGAAAGCGGAGGGAGTGAGATCCTCACTGCTTGAGGCGCGATGATGCGCTTTAAAATTTGATAGTGCGTCATGCCAAGCGATGTGGCTGCCTCCCACTGACCTTTTGGCACAGAAAGTATGGCAGCCCTTACAGACTCAGACGCATAAGCGCCCACATTTAGACTAAATGCGATAGTCGCCGCACTCCAAGTATCAAGCGTGACACCGAGGCTAGGAAGTCCGTAAAATACGATGAAAAGCTGCACAAGAAGCGGCGTACCGCGAAATATCCAAACATAGGTGGCAAATATAAATTTTAAAATTTTTATATTTGAAAGCCTTGCTACTGCTGTGATAATGGCGATGACAAGCCCTAGCGAAAACGAGAGCAAAGTAAGTGGGATCGTCACTTTTAAAAGTGCGATGATCATCGGTAGCGTCGAGCTTGAAACAAGCTCGATCACTCTATCTAAATTTTCCATTTTTGCCTTGTTGGTTTATAAATTTATTTTGAGACGTCTTTGCCAAAGTAGCTTTTTGAGATGGCTTCTAGTTTGCCTTCTTTTGAAAGTTCAGTTAAAGCATTTGAAATTTGCTCTGCAAGTTCGGCGTTGTCTTTCTTGATAGCTGCTGCTGTGTAGTCTTTCTCGTCAAGTGAGGCAGCTATCTTCACAGGCGCGTTTGGACGCTCTTTTATAAAGTCGTAAAATACGATGTTATCTCTTACAACAGCATCTACACGTCTTGATATAAGAAGCTCCATGCTTTTAGCAAAACTATCTGTTACGACGTGTTCAGCACCGTACTTTACAGCGACTTTCGCCCAGTTACTAGTCGCTGAGTCGGCATCTTTTTTACCTTTTAGATCAGCAAAACTTTTTATATCGTTATTGTCTTTTCTAGTGATGATAGCGCCAAATGTCACAGTATAAGGCACTGAAAAAGCATATTTTTTCTTTCTCTCATCAGTTATGCTAACTTGATTGAACACAACGTCTGCTTTGCCAGCGTCAAATGCTGCTAGCATCGCGTCCCATGGAGCTGTTAGAAACTCAACTTTTAAATTTAGCTTTTGCGCTACTACTCTTGCGATATCTACGTCGTATCCCACTAACTCATTTTTGTCATTATAAAATGTAAAAGGAGCGTAAGTGCCTTCTGTTGCTACTGTTAGTACGCCATCTTTTATAGTTTTTGCTTGCAAATTTAGAGCCATTGCAAGCACTGCTACTACTTTTAATAAATTTGTAAATTTCATTTTGATCCTTTATTTTGAAATATCTTTTCCAAAATATTTCATTGAAATTTCGCTTACCTTGCCCTCGGCTTTTAGCTCATCAAGCGCTTTGTTTATAGCTTCTAGTAGCTCGGTGTTGCCCTTTTTAAGAAGTGCAGCTGTTGGCATCGGCTCGTTGCTAGTGTATGCGATCTTGAGCGGTGCATTTGGGCGTTGTTTGATGTAGTCAAAAAATGTGACGTTGTCATTTATCGTATCATCAGCTCTTTTTGAGATGATAAGCTCCACGCCTTTGCTAAAGCCATCAGCTACGACCACTGTTGCGCCGTTTTTCTCAGCTATCGCTGCCCAGTTGCTAGTTGCAGAGTGCACGCTTTTTTTGCCCTTTAGATCAGCAAAACTTTTGATGTCGTTATTATCTTTATGCACGACTATTACGGGATATGGCATGGTGTAAGGCACACTCATGTCATACTTTTTCTTTCTATCTTCGTTTATGCTAACTTGATTAAACACTACGTCTGCTTTGCCAGCGTCAAATGCAGCTAGCATCGCGTCCCATGGAGCTGTTAGAAACTCTATCTTTAAATTTAGCTTCTTTGCTACAGCTTTTGCGATATCTACGTCATAACCTACTAGCTCGCCCTTTTCGTCATAAAATGAGTAAGGTGAGTAAGTGCCTTCAGTTGCAACTATAAGCTCGCCTTTTTTGATAGTTGAAGCATTTAAATTTAAAGCTAAAAAAGCACCTGCGATAAAGCCAAAAATGGGCTTAAAATTCATTGATTCTCCTTATTTAGAAATGTCTTTGCCGAAGTATTTAAGCGAAATTTCGCTTAAAACTCCTTCTTTGCTAAGCTCATTTAGGGCATTATTTATCTTATTTAGTAGCTCTTTGTTACCTTTTTTAACAATCGCAGCCGTATACATAGGCTCATCACCAGCTTCGATGATCTTTATAGGGGCATTTGGATGTTGCTTGATGTAGTCATAAAACATCACCGCATCATCTATCGTATCATCTGCTCTTTTTGTGATGATCAAATTTATCTGATCGCTCAAACTATCGGCCACAACTAGCTTGGCGCCATACTTTTCAACGGTTGGTATCCACATGCTATTTACTGAATGCACGCTTCTTTTTCCTTTTAGATCAGCAAAGCTCTTGATGTCGTTATTGTCTTTATGCACGACGATGGCTGAGTAAGAGAGCATATATGGCACGCTGTAGTCATACTTTTTCTTTCGCTCATCGGTTATGCTAACTTGGTTAAATACCACATCAGCCTTGCCAGCATCAAATGCCGCAAGCATCGCATCCCATGAAGCTTCGATAAATTTTGGCTTTACGCCTAGTTTTTTAGCCACAGCTCTTGCTATCTCCACGTCATAGCCCATTAGCTCATCTTTTTCATTGTGAAATGAAAATGGCGAATAAACACCCTCGGTCGCTATCCTTATGACACCATCTTTCTTGATCTGCTCGTAAGAATTTGCCGAGGCAGAATTTAAAGAGAACAAGCAGGCAACTACGAAGGTTACACCAAATTTAAAAGTACTAGAAAATTTCATACAAAACTCCTTATAGAAAAAATAAAATCAATAATGGAATTTGCAAAAAAAGAAAATTTTTTAAGATTTATGCAAATGTTAGTCGCAACTGCGACCTATGTGATATTTTGGTGCTATTTTATCACAAAAATAAAAGGGCGGCGCCTCACTCCGCTAAAAGTGAGACCGCTAGAGCTTTAACGCCCTTAAAATCAACCTTGCCACTTGCAAGCGTTGGGATATCATCAACGATGAATATATAGCTTGGCATCATTATAGGAGCTAGGTTGCTCTCTTTTAAAATTTGCTCGATATTCTCAGGTTCAGTGCCGCTTTTAACTAAAAGTGCGATCGCTTCTCCTTTTTTGCTATCTGGCACGTTTGCACTGCTAAAGACAACGTCGCTTCCGAGCACCTTTGCAAGCTCTTCTTCGACGCTTCCAAGGCTTATCATCTCGCCGCCAATTTTAGCAAATCTTGAGTATCTATCGACGATAAAGACAAAGCCGTTTTCGTCTATGTGTCCTTTATCGCCAGTTTTATAGTATCTTACGCCGTCAATGTGTGTGATGACGTCGCTTGTCTTGGCCTCGTCGTTTAGATAGCCTTTCATCACCTGCGAGCCGCCGATGACGATGAGCCCGTCTGTGCCAGTTTCTAGCTCTTCAAGCGTCTCTGGATCGATTATCTTTATGATAGTGCCAGGTAGAGGCATACCAACGCTGCCAGGTCTATTAAATGTAAGCTCTTTTAGGCTCTCTTTTTCTAGGATATTTGGCATATTTACAGCAGCTACTGGCGCCGTTTCGGTCGCGCCATAGCCTTCATAAATTTCTATGCCAAATTTGAGCCTAAACTCATCTTTTATCTCAGGTTTTAGCTTCTCAGCCCCAGCTACGACCATTCTGGCACTTTGAAACATCAGCGGATGAAGCTTTTTGTTTCTGGTGTAGAGCCTAAAGAACGTTGAGGTGCCAAAGATGATGCTAGCGCTGTGTCTTGCGGCCATTTTGCCGATAGTCGCTCCGTCTGTTGGGTCAGGCACGCTCACCATTTTTATGCCCTCGCAAAGTGGCATAAGTGTGGTGACTGTTAGGCCAAATGAGTGAAATACTGGGAGTGAGTTTAAGATCACGTCATCTTTTTTGAAATTTAGAAGTTCGCTTATTTGCTTGATGTTTGCAAGTAAATTTTTATGGCTTAGCTCGATACCTTTTGGCTCGCCCTCACTGCCACTACTAAATAAAATAGTAGCTGTATCCTCTAAGCTCACTGGCTTAAAATAGCAAAGCTTAATGAGCCAAGTTGGGGCAAAAAACGCAGTTAAAAGCGCTAAAAATTTCTCCTTTTTTGAGACGCTAGCTGAGAGATCTTCTGCAAATTTAGCCTTGCCACTCATCGCATCTTTTAGATCAAAGCCCTTAAGTGCGAGCTTTTCAAGAAATTTACTAGATGTGATCACTGTCTTTATATTTGCCTTTCTTAGGGCGTGATTTAGCGAGGTCTCATTTAGTGTGTAGTTTAAATTTACGCTCACTTTGCCCATTGCAAGAAGCGCCATATTTACGATGGCTGCGATACTTGAGCTAGGTAGCAAGATACCTATATTTTTCTCATCTTTTAGCTCGCGTTTGAAAATTTTGATAAAGACTAAAACGGCGGTTATAAATTTCAAGTTGCTTAAATTTAACCCTGTGCTGTCGCTCACGCACTCTTTAAATTTACTCTCTTTTGCGTTGTTTAGCCACTCGTTTGTTAGTGGTTTTTGTCTTGAGATAAAGCTCTCCCACGATGAAAAGCTAAGCTCAAGCACCTTTTGCTTCATCTTTGCAGCGTTTATAAATGTAGTTATTGGCCTGCCAAAGGCGACGATGATATCGCGTCTGCCGTTTTTAGAAGTGAGGTCTTTGTAAAATTTACTAGCTCTTGAAAAGCTCGAACCCCAAAGGCCACGAAGATAAAATGGCACGATACAAATTTCTTCTAGATCTCTGATGATAAGCTCAAATCCCTTTTGAAACTCATTTATCTGGCCGTTATAGCTGATGTGGCCTTCTGGGAAAAGTGCGACCACTTCGCCATTTTTTAGGCACTCACGCACAAGCTCGATCGACTCTTTGCTGGCCCCTGCGCCTATCGGGATCACTTTGAAAAATTTAAAAATTTGCTTTAGATACCATTTGTTATAGATCGTTCTATACATGACAAATCTTATGCCTCTAGGGCTTGCAGCTTGAAGCACGAGCCAGTCGATCCAGCTGATGTGATTGCCAAGAAGTAGCGCGCCGCCACTTTGCGGTAAATTTTGAAGTCCTTCAACGAAAAAGCGGTACTTTGTCTTTAAAAATGGCAGTAAAAGTAGCCTTGTAAAAAGGTGTGGAAGCTGCAAAATAGCGTAAAAACTGCCAATCAGACAAACAAGCGCTGTAAATACAAAAAGCCCAGTGGTTGAAATTTCAAAATATACTAATCCTATGCCAATGGCTAGAAATAGCAGCATTGAGATGTTTTGTAAGAAGTTGTTTGCCGCCATTATCTTGCCAGTGCTCTTTTGCGGGGCAAAGTACTGGATCATCGCATTTAACGGCACTATGAAAATTCCGCCAAAAAAGCCAAATGCAAATGAGCTAAGGCTCACTACGCCGATGCTTGAACCAAATGCAAAAAATAATAGCGAGAAAAATATACCAATAGCGCCCATCGGCACGATACCAAGCTCGATGTGTAGCTTTGACATAGAGCCAGCCACGTATGAGCCAAATGCGATACCTATGGCGCTTACTGCAAGGATTGCCTGCACTGCTAGAGAGCTATCGTCATTGAAAACTGCCTTGTAGTGAGCTGGAAAAGCTGCGATGATGATCTGAGAAATTCCCCAAAATATGCTTAGTCCAGCGATGCTTAGCCAGATGTTTTTATCTGATCTTACCTCTTTTAAATTCTCTCTTAAGTAGCTAAGGCTGATGTATTTTTTAAGCTCAAATTCTCCGCATTGTTCGTTTGTTTCGCTAATATAAGGTAGCTTGTAGGCAAAAAATGCTTCAAGCGCGCTAAAAACAACCAAAAAGATGCCGATAGGATAGACGCTTTTTAAAATTTCTTCTGAGTTTTCACCTTGGATGTATAAATTTTCAAATATAAATGAAAATAAAAATGAGCTAACAAGTATCGCAATGATGGTGAGTGCTTGGATGACGCCGTTTGCTGTGCCAAGTCGCTCAGTGCCGACGAGGGCTTTGATGATGCCATATTTTGCAGGCGAGTAGATCGCACTTTGAGCAGCTAGTATGAGAGTGAGTGCAAATGCCACGCCAAAAGCGCCCAAAAGGTAGCTAATAAACACCGCAACGCTGATAACAACGCCAAAGACGGCGCAAATTCTAATAACCTTTGTCTTTGCAAATTTGTCATTTATAAAGCTTGAAGGCGAAAATAAAAATATAAATGGAAGCAAGATCATCGCGTTTATAACGGCTGTTAGGATGAAAAGCGTGTCGCCTGAGTAGGTCTTTAAAAGGACGTTTTGGATAGTGATTTTGTGTGCTAGATCGACACTTGCGTTTAAAAATGCGATCGCAAGGTAGGGCAAAAAGCCAGTGACTTTTAGTAAATTCCTCATGAATAAAGCC
>NZ_POYX01000073.1:0-5985 GCF_002913865.1 Campylobacter concisus | reverse complement strand
CGCTATCTTTTAGCTCATCTTGTAAATTTTCTAAAGCTTCTCTTTGTTTTGCATTTTTCAAATTTGCATTTATCAAAAAAGCTACCAAGATAACGCAAACAAGCGCAAGAGCTGCCACTAAAATGTATAAATTTTCTATCGGTAGCACTGAAATTTCCTTTTAAATTTTGGCTTTATTATATTTGAAAATTTGTAAAAGAGTTGTGAAAGGGATAAGCTCGTGACAAAATAGGAGAGGTAAATTTTCTAAAAGTTAAAATTAACAAAATAAGGCGAAGTATTTTTCGCTTAGACGAGGCGGTTTTAAATTTTGTGACTGGAGTTACCGACTGGGTAATGACCGAGCAAAATTTAAAACCAACGAAGTATAAGTAGAAAAAGACAAGCCTAATAAGTCTAAATTTTAAACTTCGTATCTCTCGCCTGGCTTCATCTCTATCATCTCCCACGGCAGCCCCTGCTTATTTAGCTCGTCCATGAAAGGTTTTGCGTCAAAATTCTCCATATTAAAGACGCCTTTGCCACTCCAAATGCCTTTTGCGACCATTAGCGAGCCGATCATCGCTGGCACGCCCGTGGTGTAGCTAACAGCCTGCGCGCCTGTCTCAGCGTAGCAAGCCTCGTGGTCGCAGACGTTGTAGATATAGACTTGGCGCCCTTTGCCATCTTTTAAGCCACGTATCACGCAGCCGATGTTTGTTTTACCTCTTGTGCGAGGACCAAGACTTGCAGGGTCAGGCAGAAGCGTCTTTAAAAACTGGATCGGCACGATTTTCATGCCGTTGTGCTCGACCTCGTCTATGCGGAGCATTCCCACGTTTTCTAGGCACTTCATGTGGGTTAGATAGCTTTGTCCAAAGGTCATGAAAAAGCGAATTCTCTTTAGTCCTTTGATGTTTTTAACTAAACTTTCTAGCTCCTCGTGATAGAGCAGGTAGCTGTCCTTGACGCCAACTTTTGGGTAGTCCCACTTAAACATGATCTGCATAGGCTTTGTCTCGATCCATTTGCCAGCCTCCCAGTAGCGGCCATTTGCGCTAACTTCGCGTAAATTTATCTCTGGGTTAAAATTTGTCGCAAAAGCATATCCATGATCGCCAGCGTTGCAGTCAAGGATGTCGATCTCGTGGATCTCGTCAAATAAATTTTGCTGTGCATAGGCGCAAAATACGTTTGTCACGCCTGGGTCAAAGCCAGAGCCAAGAAGCGCCATGGTGCCAGCGTTTTTGAAGTCACCATCCTTCGCCCACTGAAGCTTGTACTCAAATTTTGCGGTGTCTGGGTGCTCGTAGTTTGCGGTGTCGATGTAAGGTATGCCAGCCTTTACGCAAGCGTCCATGAGAGTTAGGTCTTGATATGGCAGCGCGACGTTTAGAAGCAAATCAGCCTTTGTTTGTTTGATGAGCTCCACCACGGCCGCTGTGTCGTCAGCGTCGATTTGCGCGGTGTTTATCTGCACGCCAAGGCGATCTTTTATAAATTTAGCGATCGCGTCGCACTTGCTTTTTGTGCGGCTTGCAAGGGTGATATTTGTAAAAACGTCCGAGTTCATCACACATTTTACGGTTGCGACTTGGCTAACTCCGCCTGCTCCGATGATTAAGATATTTGACATTTTTGGCTCCTTAAAATTTTAGTGATTTTAGCAAAGTTAATATAAATTTCTAGCTTCAAAAGGTAAAATGAGCCAAATTTTAAAGGTAAAAAGATGAAGAAAATTTTGCCATTTTTAGCGCCTATTTGCCTCTTTGCAAGTAGCTGCGACGAGCTGGTGCAAGAGAGCGTAAATGAGTTTTATAAAAGTGATAGAAATTTGGAGAGAGCCATAAATTTAGCTGAGCAAGCGACTGATGTCTGCTTAAAAGAGGGCAACACCGAGCAGGCGATCACTTCGCTCATAAATGGCGCTAGCATTTGCATGGTAAATAAAGAGCCACAAAGGGCGCTAGAGCTCTCACAAAGAGCCCTAGAGCTTGCGGCAAACGTTAGCGACAAACTGCTGCTAGCGCGCTCTTATCAAAACATAGGCGCAGCAGAAAAGATGCTAGGCAAATATGACGAAGCGCTTGCTAATTTTCAAGAAGCTCAAAAAATTTATGACGTCACGCCAAATACCCCAATGCGCGACGAGCTGCTTTGCATAAAGTCCATCGGTAACGCCTACTACATGAAAAATGACTTTGCAAATGCCTACGACAAGCACATTTTAGCGTTAAATTTGCTTGATATCACACCAGAGTTAAGTGGCAACGAGCTTGTGCGATCAGAGCTGTTAATAGAAGTCGCTAACGACCTAGTAAAGCTTGAACAAAAGGACGAAGCTGCCAAAAACTACAAAGAAGTATTTGAAATTTTAAAAGGCAAGGAGCAAAACCCTCGCGCCCTTGATCTATTGGAGCGCGCAAAGAAGGGGCTAAAGGAGCTTAACTAGGGCTCTACCTTTAGCGTGCCCTCTTTTATAGAGCTTGCTAGCATCTTGGCAAACTCATCGTCTGCGTAGCTTTTTAGATACTCTTCTAAGTATGGCAGCGCGCCTTTTTGATCCATCTTAGCAAGCTTTACTAGCGCAAGGCCTAAATTTGCCCTTTTCACGCCTAAATTTAGAGCTTTATCGTAGTTTTGCTCTGCAAGCTCTAAGCGGTTAGAATTTGCTAAAAAATCAGCAAATTCAGCATAAATTTCCCCATTATTTGGCATCAAATTTATAAGCTCGCCATAAATTTCATCCGCCTTTTTAGCCTCGCCCTGCACGTCAAAGTTATGCTTCATCACGTGGATCCTAGCTTGGCAAATTTTAAAATACCAAGCCTCTTGCCAGCCTAAGCTCTTGCTAAAGCCCTCACTATCCATAAAGTCAAAAATTTTCTCAACCTTTAAAAGATCACTAAACGCCACCTTCTTTTGCTCTTCGTCTTTAAATTTCAAAGGATATGCTCTTGCATAGATATATAGCTCGTCCGTTGCCTTAAAAAGTGCGATGTAGTCGATCTTTCCGTTGCCATTTTCGTCCTTATAAACTATGCTTTTATGCTCAAGTGCCATATACTCGCTCGCCACCAAAATGCCAAAAGTAAAAAATATAAAAAGTAAAATTTTCTTCATAAAATAGTCTTATTTGTAGTTTTTCTTTAGACTTTTTAGCACAAAATTTGCAAGTTCCAGCCCCTTTGAGCGGTGAGAAATTTTAAGCTTTGTCTCGTTATCTAGCTCGCCAAGCGTCCTAGTAAAGCCATTTGGGATAAAAAGTGCGTCGTAGCCAAAGCCGTTTATGCCGCGCTCCTCGTCTATCGCTTCGCCATACATAAAGCCATGCGTCGTGTAATCTCCAAATTTTGAGCTAATGGCGATACAAGCGGTGTAGTGAGCTAGTGAGCTCTTTAAATTTAACGCCTTTAGATTGCTAATTAACTTTGCTCTATTGTTTGCGTCATTTGCGTTTTTGCCGCGCACTTTGCCATTTTCATCAAGGTCAAAGTAGCGAGCTGAGTAGATCCCTGGCTCGCCATCAAGCGCATCCACGCTGATACCACTATCATCGCTAAGTGAGATAAATTCGCCCTCAAGCCCCTGATCTTTAAGCTTTGCAAAGACGGCTCTTGACTTTATGAGCGCATTTTGCTGAAAAGTGCTACCATCTTCAACGATCTCAAATGGCTTTACAACCTCGCTTAGTGCGTAAATTTCATAGCCTTTTAAAAACTCTTTTATCTCTTTTACTTTGTCTAAATTTGATGTCGCAAGCACGATTTTCATCGCAAAACTCCTTGATTTTTGGGCGTATTTTACAAAAAAGTAGATTAAATTTTTAAATTTAAATTAGTGTTAAAATGATAAACTTAGTCCTTTTAAAAATAAGGGAAAATTTATGTTAAAAAGCGTTTTGCCACTATCTTTTATCGTAGCTAGCAGGTTTTTTGGGCTTTTTATAGTCCTGCCGGTGCTTAGCCTTTATGCCCTAAATTTAGAGGGCGCAAACGAATTTTTAGTTGGGCTAATAGTAGGCGTCTATGCGATCTCACAGATGATATTTCAAGTGCCTTTTGGCGCTCTTTCAGATAAGATCGGCCGCAAAAAAGCGCTAACCATCGGGCTTTTGATCTTTGTGGTTGGCTCTATCGTCTGCGCTCTAGCAAGTGAAATTTACACGATGCTATTTGGCAGGTTTTTACAAGGTGTGGGGGCTGTAGGAGCCGTGGCAACAGCGATGATAAGCGACTTTGTGGTTGAAGAAAATCGCTCAAAAGCCATGGCGATAATGGGCGCTTTTATAGGGCTTAGCTTCACGCTTTCGATGGTGCTTGGACCACTACTTGCCAAAGACTACGGGCTTTCAAGCCTCTTTTATCTAAGCGCCGCACTTAGCTTGCTTTGCGTCGTGCTGCTCTACACCGTCGTGCCAAAAGAGATAAAAGTGAGCGCAAAGGCCCAGAAGGTGCCATTTGGCAAGCTATTTTTACAAAAAGACTATATGATCATAAATTTCACCTCTTTCATGCAAAAGATGCTCACAAGCATCGCATTTTTAGTGATCCCGATCGTTTTGGTAAGAGAGTATGGCTATGAGAGCAGCGAGCTTTACAAGGTCTATACGCTTGGCGCTGTGCTTGGTTTTTTGGCTATGGGGGTAGCTGGCGCTTTGGGCGATGGCAAGGGGCTTAGCAAGGTCATCTTGATAGCAGGTACGCTGCTTTTTGCCATAACCTACACCATTTTTGCCTTTAGCTTTACACTCTTTGTCTTTGTGCTTGGCATCGCGATATTTTTTATAGGTTTTAACCTTCACGAGCCAATCATGCAATCAACCGCGACAAAATTTGTAAAATCCTCACAAAAAGGCACCGCTCTTGGCATCTTTAACTCATTTGGCTACTTTGGCAGCTTCGTTGGAGGCGCGTTTGGCGGATACATCATGCACGCTTTTGGTTTTAAAGTGCTTGCCATCGTCTGCGTGGTGCTTTGCGTGATCTGGCTTGTTTTGCTATTTAGCCTAAGCGATCCAAGAATCTTTAAAAACATCTACCTAAGCCCAGAAGCGAGCTTAAATTTAGAGCTTCTAAATAGCCAAAAAGGCGTGGTTGATTATTACAAAAACGAGAAAAATCAAGTGATCAAATTTGACTCTCGCCTAACAAGCGAGACGGCTTTAAAAGAGAGCTTGAAGTTTTGATCTACGACGTCATCATCGTTGGCGCTGGCGCTAGCGGGCTCTTTTTAGGGGCAAATTTAAAGGGCAAAAAGGTTGCCATTTTAGAGAAAAACAGCAGCGCTGGCAAAAAGATCTTAGCAAGCGGTGGCGGCAGATGCAACATCACAAACCGCTTTGTAAGCGCTAAAAACTACCTTGGCGAGCAAAAATTTATAGAGCAAATTTTAAAAATACTAAGCCCAGATCAGGTTTTGAGATTTTTTAGTGAGCTTAAATTTAGCGAGCAAAAGCAAAATCAATTTTTCTGTGATAGCGGTGCAAAGAGCGTTTTGAGCCTGCTTTTAAAAAGGCAAAATGCAGAGATTTTTTATAACAAAGAGGTTATCGGCGCTAAAAAAGTAGATAAAATTTTTGAAATTTTGACAAAAAATGAGAAATTTAGAGCTAGAAATTTAGTTATCGCAAGTGGCGGACTAAGCTACAAAGCCCTTGGCGCAAGCGATATTGGCTACAAGATAGCAAGTGAGTTTGGCCTTGAGCTCTCAATGCCTGCCCCTGCTCTTGTTGGCTTTAGCGTGCAAAAAGATGAGTTTTGGTTTAAAGAGCTTAGCGGCGTTAGTCTAAGTGCGGACGTGGAGATAAATGGCAAAAACGAGAGCCGTAAATTTAGTGGCGACGTGCTTTTTACACACAGGGGCATAAGTGGTCCAGCGATACTAAACGCCTCACTTTTTTGGCAAAAGGGTCGAATTTGCATAAATTTTTTGCCTAAATTTAGTGAGAAAAATTTAGTAAATGGCAAAAAACAACTTAGCTCGGTTTTGCCTTTACCAAAGAGA
>NZ_POYX01000072.1:0-5112 GCF_002913865.1 Campylobacter concisus | reverse complement strand
AAGATTGACTAATAGTTTAACAATTGTAAGTTAAAAGAACAACGATAAGAAAAAGGCTTTATTAACGGTGAAGTTAAAGGTGGTTTCTCGTTTCGTGAGCTGGAATTATATATGAGGGATGCTTAAATGCAGATTAAAAAATGGCAACTTTTTTTAAAAAATAAAAACTATAAATTTTTAACTAAATTTAACCATTCTCTTTTATAGATGCAAAACCACTTTCTTTTTCTATAGTAATGGTTGTTTGATTACCACGTTTGTCAGTTATTGTTATACTGCAATCTTTTTTTAGAAGTCTATCATATGGTCGCTTTGCACCACGATTTTTTGTAACACTTACCACTTTCATAGGGCGACCCATTTCATCAAAATTTATAGTTTGCATTTCACTGCATCCATCTCTAAAATCAACAGATGCTATGCCAAATCTTTTTCCTAAATTTAATTCTTTATTCCATTTTTTACAAATAGCCTCTGTTACTATTCCACTACTCCAGCCTCCACTAAGAAGTTTCCCACTTTTATAGATATCATTTGCAACCTGATCTTCTGAATTTATATTTCCACTAAAAATTTTTTTGCCTCTTTTATCAAAAAAAACACTATATTTCCAGGTTTTAACTCCTAGCTCATCTATAGAACATTCCTTTAAACTAGTTTCATTAAACGTTATTCCCCATCTCATTTTAAACCATAGCTTTTCATCAATCGATTGAACGTATTTATCATCCTGCATAGCAAGGTGTTGAGTGTATCTTATATGAGTTAGGATCTGATTTGCGGCTTCTCTTGAGGCATTTCTATTTAGTTTTGGGATCATAATGGCAGCTAAAATTCCAACAACAACAATAACAAAAACAAGCTCTATCATCGTAAAAGCTCTTTTTTTCATAGCTTATCGTTCCTTGATATTGAAATTTGCAACTACTTTTCCCATTTTTTCTATACTAAATTTTGACTTCTCATCTAAATCGGCACTTGCTAATAAATTTTTAGAGTAGCTTTTTGTTTTTATCCCATAAAATTTAAGCCTTAGTGCAAGCCTTGTGTCATCAGTCGCTATATCTTGCACTCCAGCCTCTTTTAGCTTATCTGCCAGCTCTTTTGCTACATCAAATTTATAAGTGAGATGTTTTGTAGGATCGTTTAAAAAGAGGTAAAAAACTTGATTAAATATGATCGCTGACCAGTTAAATACCAAAAAAAGCATCACTAAGCCAGTGCAAATTTTGTGTCCTTTTCTAAATTTTGGCAGTCTCACGCGATACGAGTTGAAAAAAACTCTTACCATAAGTGGCGTTGCGATCACGCAAAATGGCAAGAACTGCTCAAGCTCTAGCCTTTGGCGCACAGAGACTATCATACAAAAGCAAAATGAGCAAATGGCGATAAACCACAAAAGATCCTTCTTTTCCTTAACCCAAATTCTATAAATCGTATATACAAAAAAGATAAAGACGAATGGCGAAAATACAGCAGCAAATATGCCAAAAGTATCGATAAAGTGCCCACTTGGTCTGCCATTTGTTTCAAAGCCAAAAAAGTAAAGTGTCAGCAAAAATAAAATGGCACTAAACCACGCAAGTGGCGGCTTTCTTTTATAAAGTGCAAATATAAAAAATCCTGCATAAAATATCAAAAAATCGCCATCTATGAAAAAGGCTAGGCAGAAAAAGAGACTAAATAAAATTTTCTTTTTAATATGAAAAAGATATATGCACAAAAGCGCTAAAGTGATGCAAATTCCAGCGTTGTTTATGATAAGGGCTGAAGCTAGCGTGCCAGGAAGTAGCACAAAAAGTAGGACCGCTATAATCCTGTCAAACTCAAGCTTGATGTAAAATTTGCTCACCTTATACATCAAAACCACGCTTGCGATGTGAAAAAAGATCATCACGCCTCGCACAGTAAGGTCATTTTGACCAAAAAAATGGGCGCTTAGTTTTAAGATGTAGCCAAGAAGGCTGTGCTTTTGAAAGAAAATTTCAGCCTCATTGTAGCTTATGCTAAGAGAATTTGCCGCATAAAGTAGAAATACAAAATCAATCAAACATATCAAAAATACGCTAAAAGCAATGTGCCTGCTAGCAAATTCTCTAACTCTTTCTAACAAATCGCGCCCTTAAATATGTATATCCCAGAAAAACTCAACCCAGTCATGAGCCTCTTTTACTTTAAATTCAGGCAAAAGCAGCGCCTTCTCTTTATAAAATACAGTAGCTATCTTTATATCTAAATTTGGATAGCGTTTAAGCAGCTCTCTTTTTATCTCGACCATGCTCTCGCCGCTATCGATGATGTCATCAACGAGCAAAATTTTCTTATACGCACTAAGATCTGGCACGTTAAAAATTTGTATCGTATCAAGCTTGTTTGTATCCTCGTAGTGGATAGAATTTAATGTAAATAAATTTCTATTTTCAAGCGCAACGGCTAGCGAGTGACCAAGCGTTAGACCGCCTCTTGCCACAGCTAGTATCACCTCTGGATCAAACTCATCTTTTATCTGTTTTGCCATCTTTTTAGCATCAACGGCAAATTCATCGTAGCTATAAAATATCATCTTTCATCCTTATCAATGCACTAAAAATACGATAAAACTAATGAGCGCTAGCACAACTACACCTAAATTTATATCTCTAAATTCTCTCTTTATGAGCTTAACTATGACGTATGACATAAAGCCAAATGCAAGACCGTTTGTGATCGAGTAAGTAAGCGGGATGAGCACAACTATGAAAAATGTCGCAACAGCGATGGCTGGATCTTTAAAATTTATACTAGCAAGCTCAGCAAACATAAGCACGCCAACCATTACAAGGATCGGATAGATGGCATTGCCAGGGATTGCTTTAAAAAGTGGCAACATAAATAATGTAAGTATAAACAAAAGTCCGCAAAATACAGCCGTTAGGCCAGTCCTACCGCCCTCTTCTACGCCGCTTGCACTCTCTACAAACGATGTGGTCGTACTTACACCTACAAGCGAGCCAGCTGCAGTAGCAACAGCGTCAGCTTCAAGAGTTTTTTCAAGTTTTACGACGCCATCTTTTTTATTTTCGTCAAATATCCCAGCCCTCGTGCCAACTCCAGCTAGCGTGCCTATCGAGTCAAAAAGATCAGTCACGAAAAAGGTGATGACAACTGGGAGCAAGGCAAGGCTCAGTGCTCCTTTTATATCAAGCTCTAAAAATATCGGTGAGATAGAGGCTGGAGTTGAGAAAATTTCTGTTGGATGAGGAGCGATGCCAAGCACCCAAGCTATCACTGAAGTAGCAAGCACAGCTAGGATAAATGCGCCCTTTATCTTCCACGCCCAAAAGCAAACAACCAAAAATAACCCCAAAACGCCAAGAAGCACGTTTGGATCTTTGAAATTTCCTATGCCAACTAAAACCGCATCGTTATTTACGATAAAACCCATTTGCTGAAATGCCACAAAGCTGATAAATGTGCCTATACCAGCGCTTATCGCTCTTCTTAGATCAAGTGGGATGGATCTTATTATCCACATCCTAAAATTTGTAAAAGATAAGACGACAAATATCACGCCACTTAAGAAAACAACGCCAAGAGCCGTTTGCCAAGGCACTTTCATGCCGATACAAAGACCAAATGTAAAATAAGCGTTAAGCCCCATGCCAACGCTCATCGCAACTGGCGTGTTCGCCCAAAGACCATTTAATATCGTAGAAAATATGGTAATTAGCGCTGTTGCAGTGATTAGTGCCTCATAAGGCATGCCAGTTTTGCTCATAATTATCGCATTTACCGGCACAATATACATCATCGCTAAAAATGTCGTAAGTCCCGCTCCAAATTCCTGCTTCACACTCGTTTTGTTTTGTGCTAAGTCGAAAAATTTCACCCCAAGCTCCTTTAGTAAATTTTAAGTTCGTTATACAAGCTATCACGTTCAACCGGCGTAAAACCAGATGTTTTAATAAGATCGCAAAATGTCTTTAGTGTAACGCCATTTGCGCTATTTGCACCAGCTGCACTTTGTATGCTCTCTTTTTCTATCGTGCCATCAAGATCATCAGCGCCAAATTCCTGAGCGATCATCGCTAAATTTAGCGTCGATGTAGCCCAGTATGCCTTTATATGTGGGACATTATCAAGCACCAAGCGAGATATCGCCATAGTCTTTAAAATTTCAGCCGATCCTAGAAATTTCACATCTTTTAAGTAGTTGTTTTCTCTTTGATAGACAAGCGGGATAAATGCGTTAAATCCGCCAGTTTCGTCCTGCAAGTCTCTGATCCTTAGCATGTGATCGATCCTATTTTCACGGCTTTCTATATGCCCAAAAAGCATTGTTGCATTGCTTTGCCTGCCTTTATCGTGCCACATTTTGTGGATCTTTAGCCAGTTATCGCTACTTACTTTGCCTTTGCAAATTTTAGCCCTGACCTCTTCGTCAAAAATTTCAGCCCCACCGCCTGGCATGCTATCGACGCCGTATTCAAGCATCTTTTCTATCACCTCATCGTAGCTTAAGCCGTAATGCCTTGATAAAAAGTCGATCTCAGCCGCCGTCATCGCCTTTACATGAAGCTCTGGATGAGCTGCTTTTATCTTTTTAAAAATTTCTAAGTACCACTGCCAGCCGCTAGTTGCGTTGTGGGCGGAGACGATGTGTATCTCTTTTGCGCCGTGGCTAACGCTCTCATCAACGATCTTTAAAATTTCTTCGTGGCTCATTAGGTATGGATTTGGATTTTTTCTGTGGGCTGAAAATGCGCAAAATTTACAGATATCAGCACAGATATTTGTTGGATTGATATGGCGATTTACATTAAAAAAGACCTTGTTGTCGTGCAGTTTTCTGCGCTTTTTGTCGGCAAATTTAGCCAAGGTAAAAAGATCAAGCTCATAAAGCGAAAAAGCCTCTTGCTTACTTAATCTCTCGCCACTTTCTAGTTTTTGTAATAGATTCATTATTTATATCGTCCTAAAGCTGAACTTAAGGCTTCATTATAAGCAAATAAAGCTTTGTTTTTGCAAAAATTATGTAACATTTGCCAAGATATTTTTAACAATGGAAACACTAAATGCTAGCTGATAAAAGTGCCAAAAATAGCGATAATTATTCAAGGATCAAAGAGAAAT
>NZ_POYX01000071.1:0-907 GCF_002913865.1 Campylobacter concisus | reverse complement strand
TTTTATGAACTATAAAAATATTTGGCTCGTCACATTTGCGGGCATTTTTTACATAGGTTGCACCCCAAGTGCAGATCCTCACATCAATATGAAACCTCCAGTTTATGTCGAGCAACTCCCTTCAAAAGATAGTGGTAGCGGTCAAAGCAACGCTGGCAGCCTCTTTGGCAAGGGCGACAACCCGCTATTTTCAGATAGAAAGGCGATGAATGTAAATGACATCGTAACTATCGTCATCTCTGAAAACGCAAGTCAAATTTCAAGTGGCAGCAAAAGCACCAACAAAGATAGCACCATTTCGCTTGGCGGCGGAGTATTTACCGCTGGAGCCGCGCCGCTCTCAACCGTGGCTGATAATCTAAACAAATACGGCGACATCGGCTTTAAAGCAGGTGGCGGCAATAAATTTACAGGTAGTGGCACGAGCAACAGAAGCGAGAAATTTACTGCGACCATCTCAGCTAGGATCATTAAAATCCTAAATAACGGCAACTACTTCATCGAGGGCAGCCGCGAACTACTTATAAACGGTGAAAAGCAGATCATGCAAGTAAGCGGCGTCATCAGGCCTTACGACATCTCACAAAACAACGAGATCGACTCAAAATACATAGCTGATGCCAAAATTTTGTATAAAACTGAGGGCGAGCTAGATAAATCAACCAAAAAACCTTGGGGCACAAGGCTTATGGAGGCCATCTGGCCATTTTAATGCAAATTTAAAAGCCTAAATTTAACCAGTTTGGGCTTTTGTAATTTTTACCTTAAATTTCACTCTTCTTAAAAATACTAAATTATTTTTAAAATTATTAAAAATTTAATTGATATTTACTTTCAGAAAAATAGAATTTTTGCCATATCATTTCTCAAAATAAGATAAATTCTCACTAAAAATTATTTTTTAGCA
>NZ_POYX01000070.1:0-19708 GCF_002913865.1 Campylobacter concisus | reverse complement strand
GCTTTAGCGGTGCGATCCTCGTTTATAAAGACGAGCTAAACAGCCTTTTTATCCCAAATATCGTAAATGTAAATTTAAACAAAGAAAATTTAAGCAAAAGGATTAGCTTTGATGAGCTAAGAAATATCATCGCAAGCAAGTTTGGCGGCTACGAGATGGTTGGTATAAATATCGATGCAAACCCTAAAAAGTGTGACAAAATTTGGCTAATCGAGCACAACGACAGCAAAAAAGAGTGGAAATTTATCTATTTTGATGCTTTTAGTGGCAAGATAAAGAGCGAGCCACTTGCGCACGATGAGGGATTTTTCGGGGTTTTGGCGCATATCCATGAGGAGCTTCTTCTTGGAAAAAGTGGCAACATTATCCTCTTTTTAACAGCTATTTTTACATTTTTTATCTGCATTAGCGGCTTTGTGATCTACCGTAAATTTTGGCTAACTCTGCTTAGACTGCGCGTAAATGGGCTAAATGTTTTCATGAATGACATCCACAAGATAATAGGAATTTTTTGCACACCAGTTTTACTGCTCATTTGCATAAGCGGCGCTTGGTGGGAATTTAGGATGGCACGCATGCCAGAGTTTAAAAATGACTTCGTAATAGACGCAAAAATTTATAACAAAAGTTTATCCCTTGATGAGCTGGTCGCTAGATCGAAAAAGGACATAAAAGGCTTTGAGCCACACTTCATCTCGCTGCCTTTCATGCAAGGGGCAAACATCCGTATCTTTGGCTATGTGATATGGCAAAGCTTTTTGCATAACGAATACTCAAGCGTGATCACTTATGACAAAGAAAGCGGCAAGCTAGTTAGCGTCTTAGACATAAAAAATGCAAATTTAAGTGAGAAAATCCTCTCGACCTTTAGAAGATCGCACTTTGGAAACTACAACCAAACTACAAAATTTATCTGGTTTATAGTGGGGATCTCGCCGTTAGTTTTGAGCATCTCAGGGCTTTATCTGTGGTTTAGAAAATTTAAAAGGAGAAAAAATGAAAAAAATTTTATTTAGCTTAGTTGCTTTAAATTTGGCGTTGCCTCAAATTTACGCTAGTGAAAATGACAAGGTTTTAGAAGCGGTTGATGTTGTGGAGAGTGAGCGAAGAGACGATGCAAACTACTTTGCAAAAGAGCTTGTAAAGAGCACAACTAGGTTAAATTTAACCTCTCGCCAAACGCCCCAGTCGCTAACTGTGCTAACAGAGGCCAGACTAAAAGATCAAGGCATCAAAGACTATCAAGTGCTTCTTAGAAATATCCCGGGCGTCACGCTAAACAAAATGGACGAGCGCGCATATCCGACGGCTCGTGGCTTTAAGATAGATTATTACTTGCTTGATTCGATGCCTAGCTTTAGCGGCTTTAGTCTTGGCGCATATGATATGAGCTTGCTGCCTTATGAGAGAGTTGAGGTGGTAAAAGGGGCAAATGGCCTACTTGCAGGCGCTGGCAGCCCATCTGCAAGCTTAAATTTCATAAGAAAAAGGGCAGACTCAAAGGAGCTAAAAGGAAATTTTGGTGTAAGTGCTGGCTCATACGATAGATACGGCGTAAATGGCGATGTGCAAACGCCTGTAAATGAGAGCGGAAGCGTCAGAGCGAGGCTTTCATTTATGCATGAGAAGTCGCACTCTTATATGGATTATTACAACCGCAAAAATAGCGCGATTTATGGCGTAGTCGATAGCGACATAGGTGATAGCTCATGGCTTAGTCTTGGTGCGTTTTATCAAGAGCTAAGACGCCGTGGCGTTAGGTGGGGAGGTATGCCAGCTTTTTACACAGATGGCTCTAGGACAAATTTTAGTAAAAATGAAATTTTCTCTCAGCCTTGGACTAGGTGGGACATAAAGACGCTTGATTTTTACGCTGATTTTAAGCACTACTTTGAAAATGAAGCGAGCTTAAATTTAAGCTACTCATTTAGGCGCGCAAATACTGATTCAAATTTACTTTATTACGGCGGACAAGGTAGCAAAGGAGAAGTAAATTTAGACGGCACTGGCAATATAAACGGTCTTTACACCTACGCAAACAAAAGAGAGGAGAATATCCACAACGTCGATGCATACGCAAATATCCCTTACGAGATAGCAAATTTATCTCATGAGTTTGTCTTTGGCGCGATGTATAACAACTATCAAAAAAGTAGCGATAAGGTAAGTAGCTACTTGTTACAAAAGACCAAGCCAGCTGGGATTGCTTATACGGCTAGAAGTAGGATAGACTTTAAAAATTTACACCTTGATGATCCGAAATTTCCTTACGAAGATCAAAACAATAAAGACAAAACGATACAAAAGGCATTTTACGCGGCAAATAAACTATCAATCACCGATGAGCTTAAATTTTTGCTAGGTGCCAGGGTGAGCTACTACAAATACGAGATCGAGGGTGGTAAAGACAATAGAAATTTCACAAATGAGATCACACCATATCTTGGCGTCACTTACGACATCGGAGCAAACCACACTCTATATGCTAGCTACACGAGCATATTTAAACCTCAAACCGTAAAAGATGCAAATGATAAATATCTAGATCCTATCCAAGGCAAAGACTATGAAGTGGGCATCAAAGGCGAGTATCTTGACGGGGCGCTTCAAGCAAGTCTTGGCGTCTTTAAGATCGTGCAAGACAAACTTGGCGTAAAGACTGGCAAGAAAAATCCAGCGACAAATGCCGACATATATGAAGCTGGCAAGGGCGTGACAAGTAAGGGTGTCGAGCTAGATCTAAACGGCGAGATCACTAAAAACTTAAGCCTTAGCTTTGGTGCAACGCACTTTAACGCAAAAGATGCCAAAGGTGAGAAATATGCCACCGACTCATCAAGAAGCACGGCAAATTTATTTGCAAAGTATGAATTTAGAGACTTTAGAGTAGGAGCTGGGGCTATGTATAAGAGCAAAATTTACACCGGCAAGGGCGCAAGCGAGATCACGCAAAAGGGCTATACTTTGGCAAATTTGATGTTTGGATATAAATTTGCTAAAAACTTTGACGTGCAGCTAAATATCGACAATCTCTTTAATAAAAAATACTACGAGGGCATCGGCAGAAACATGATGGTTTATGGCGATCCACGCACCTTTAATCTCAGCTTTAACTATAAGTTTTAGCTAAATTTACTCTAACGCGCCAGCTAAATTTCTAGTTGGCGCCATTCATTTTTTGCATAGTAGGTGTATAATTTCAAAAAAACTAAGGAATTTGCATTGCTTAAAGCGGAAGTGATATATAAATTTTGTATCGTCTGTGCTCTTGCCTGTGGGATCTGCCTGCTTGCATTTACTGGGCTAAATTTCGCCATGGGCGAGTATAATGAGTGGATGATGAGCGCGCACAAATTTGCAGGAGCTTTGATCGTTTGTGCTGTGATCTTGCACCTTTTTAACCGCAGAAGAAAGCTAGTAAAGCTCATAAATGAGATGATCGATGTCACCACGCACCGCAAAAATCCAACGATCTGCAACATGGACCGCATCATCGCCTCGCTTGAGCCTTACAGCATCAGTGAAATTTCACGCATGCTTGGCTTTGACGAGGCCCTGTTTTGCAAGAGTTTGCGCGAAAATGATGTTAAATTTAATAGTCCCAGCCAGACTTTGCGTCAGATCGCACGCATGAATGATGAGAAGATATTTTTCGTGCTCGTTCTCATCGTCGAGGCCAAATTTGGCAAGAGATTTTGCGGCGCGGTAAGCTGCAATGTCGGAAGAAAATTTTAGTGCTCGCTATGCGGCTGCCACCTCTGCTCTTCAAGGTCGATGTGATATAAAAACGTCCTAATGACCTCTTCGTCGATCTTTGGGTCTTTGTTTAGCTCACAAAGCGCCTTTCGCTGCTCATTTAGGATCTCAAAATAGGTCTGCCTGACCTCGTCGCTGATCTCGAAATTTTCATTTGAAAGCTCGAAATTCCAAACTTCTTTGAGTTTCTGAAACAAGAAATTCTCCTCATTGCAAAATTTCTCGCTTTGAAATTTAAGCGAAGCCTCTGCGATCGCCTTTTTTATCTTGATCCTTGCAAGCTCATTTGGCATATGGTCGTTAAAGTCTGGAAATTTCACACTTTTGATGAGCAGTGGCAAGCTTAAGCCCTAAACTACGAGCGTTAGCAAGATCACAACAAAGGTGATAAACAAGATGAGGTCTCTATGCGGAAACGGCTCGCTACCAGCCATGGCAGGGATAGAAAGTGCTGCAGCCAGCGAGACTACTCCCCTCATGCCAGCCCAGCCGACGATAAATGGTGTGGCTTTGCCAGGGTTGCGATCGTCCGCCACGCTGATATAGCGCTTCATAAACATCGTGATATAAACGGCTCCATAAGATGACATGAGGCGGATAACGATGAGCACGGCAGTGACCAAAACGCCGTAAGAGACCGCCTCAAAGAGCGAGACGCCGCTACGCTTTAGCCCTGCTAAAATTTCAGGCAGGTCAAGGCCGATCATGGTAAATGCAAGGCCGTTTAGTAAGAAAATAAAGTTGTTCCAAACTGGCATCGCGTGGATCCTTGCTGAAGCGGTGAAAATTTCATTTCTTTTAGTCGAGAGATAAAGTCCGCCACAAACCACTGCTAAAACGCCGCTAGCGCCAAGCTCCTCAGCCAAGATATACATGATATAAGGCGTCGTGATCGTCATTATCGTGTCGCTGTTTTCATCAGTCGGTAAAATTTTATGTAAAAAATATGCCGCAAGCGCCACAACAAGACCCACTAAAACGCCACCAGCCACCATCCATAAAAAGGTCGTTGCGGCCTTGTACCAGACAAACTGCCCAGTCGTGACCGCAACTGCGGCGAAGCGAAAGATGATAAGCGAGGAGGCATCATTTAAAAGGCTCTCACCCTCCAAAATAGCGCTGATCCTGCGCGGGGCTTTGACAAATTTAAGGATAGCTGCCGTGCTCACCGCGTCTGGTGGCGAGACGATAGCTCCTAACATGAAGCCTAGGGCGAGCGAGAAGCCAGGGATCACTAAATTTGCTATCAAAGCAACTGCTGCTGCGCTTACGAAAACCACGATAAAGGCGAAACTGCCGATCGTACGGCGCCATTTATAGAGCTCTTTTAGCGAGTTTGCCCACGCAGCCTCATAAAGAAGTGGCGGTAAAAATATGATGAAAATAAGCTCAGGATCGATCTTGATACTTGGTAAATTTGGCACGAAGTTAATGGCAAGCCCGCCAAGGACTAATAACACCGGATAGGCGATTTTTAGGCGGTTTGAGACCATCACTAAAGCGATGATGATAGCTAGCAGTGCAAAAACTAGCAGTAAATGTTCGATCATTTTATCTCTTTTTTAGTTTTGTAAATTTGCATTAAATTTGGGAGATTTTAGCACTTTAGGTTTAAATTTTTTAGTCGCTTCGGATTAATTGGCTTTATATAGGTTTAAAATGTGTGAGAGTAAATTTATCTTGGTAGAGCAAAAGCGTAGAGCAAAGGCTCCGCCAAGATCGTTTTGATGCTAATTTTGAGTAGTGTAAAATTTAGCCACTTCGCATAATTTTTCAGAATAGGCATAAATGTCCTCGATCCTATCAAGCTGAAATCTAGTCTCGTTCTTTTCACTATCCATTATGCCTATTTGTTTTTTGTTATCGGTGAAGTATAACCTGCATATCGGCTTTCGGTTATTGTCATTAAAAAACATTGCAAAGTAAGACTGAGCGTCCCTGTATGTTATGTTTTCTACATTTGTGACTGCTGCGAGTATCGCTCTAATGATATAAAAGGCGTCTAACTCCTCTTGTGTGGTTACGATCTTATTTTCGTCTTCTTGAGGTGGCAATGGCTCGGCTTCTTTCTTTGTCTCCTTGTCAAGTGCCGATGTTAGTCTATCTCTTACCATGTCGTTGATGCGCCCAGTAAAGACTGCTTTTAGTAAAGGTATGATCTGCTCGACCCTTTTTTCAGTTGCTACTTGGTCGCTGATCTTTCTAAAAAAGTATGATGCGAATTCTCGACTAGGATTTTCAAGCTCAGCACTCACTACTTTTTCGAGCTGGTTTGTATATTTTAGGTTATTTGCAGTGTTGAAAATATTTTCTAAGTCAAAATTCTTTTTATGAAATTTCTCAAGTTCAAGCACTTGCGTATCTTTTATTTTTGTTATATCAAAAACTTAAAAAAGGAGTTGTGTCCATTATATTTTTCTCTTCTAAGTCGGTATAAAATTTATAATCACGACCATTTGTCAAAATCGCAAATTTAGCCCTGCTAACATTAAAGTATCTAAGTAACTGTGACTCGTTTTTAGCATTTAGCTCAGCGCCTATCTTTTTGCACTCAACCAAAAGAACTGGCTCGTTATTTTGAAAAATAGCATAGTCTATACGCTCGCCTTGTTTTGTGCCAATATCTTGGGTGTATTCTGGCATTACCTCTAATGGGTTAAAAACATCGTAGCCCAAAGCCCTGATAAACGGCATTATAAAAGCATTTTTTGTCGCCTCTTCTGTCGTTATACTAGCTGCTAATTTTTCTATATTATTAGCTATCTCTTTTATTTTTACCTTGACCTCATCCATAAAACACCTCCTGTTTTTGCTGTTTTAATAAGTAGTTTGCTTGTTGTTTTAACGATTAAAGGTAAAGTGAGGGTCAAAAAAATTAAAGAGTTGCGGGCACTATTCTGGCGGGTAGAGAGAGATTCGAACTCTCGGTGAGTTGCCCCACACACGCGTTCCAGGCGTGCTCCTTAAACCGCTCGGACATCTACCCAAGAAGAAGGTGATTATATCTTCATTTGCTTAATGCTTGGCTTTTAGAGCTTTAGCCCCAAGATAACGACATCTTTATACTCGCCATCCATCAGGCAAACGCCAGGCAGTTCGCCCCATTTTTCAAAGCCAAATTTCAAAAATAGCCCAAGGCTTGCTTCGTTTTTGCTAAAGATTAGTGCGATGACGTTTTTTAAATTTAGCCCTCTAGCTTCATTTAAGCTGTGGGCTAAAAGCTGCTTGCCGATCCCCTTTTTAAGGGCTTTTTTAGCGACATAGATGCTTATCTCTACGCTTATATCGTAAGCGATCTTGGGATTAAAGTCACTTAGCGAGCAGTAGCCTAAAATTTCATCATTTTCTTTGTAGATAAAGATAGGGCGCGAGCCGCCGTGGGCGTTAAACCAAGGCTCTCGCTCCTTTGTGCTAACTGGCCGCAAGTCTGCAGTCGCAGTTCTTTCTAAGATGTATTCGTTATAAATTTGCGTGATTGCAGGAAGATCGCTCGGCTTTGCCCGTAAGATCAAGCCTAGCCCCTTTTTGCCGCCTGATAGACTGGTTCAAGCTTGGCCGCGACCTCTTTTAGGTCTTTTATCCTGCTCTCGTTTGATGGGTGAGTGCTTAAGATTTCAGGTATTTTGCCAACATTCATCTTGCTCATTTTAACCCAAACTTCGACCGCTTCTTTTGGATCATACCCAGCTCTTGCCATTAGCTCAGTGCCGATGCGATCGGCCTCGGTCTCGTGTGAGCGAGAAAATGGCATTGAGATGGTGTATTGCGTGGCTAAGCCTAATGCACTTGCTCCAAGATCGCCAAGACCAGCAACAGTTGCTACCGCAAGGATGCCTATACCTGTTAGCTGGTCGGTGCTAGCTTGCTCTCTGCCGTGCTCTCTAAGCGCGTGGGCGATCTCGTGGCCCATGACCGCTGCCAGCTGCGCATCTGTCAAATTTAGCTTTTTAATAATACCACTATAAACGACGATCCTGCCACCTGGCATGCACCAAGCATTTAGCGTATCTTCGTTGATGACATTTACTTGCCACTTCCATTTTAAGGCGTCCTCTCTGAAAACGCCAGTTTGCGCGATCAGCCTTTTTGCGATATCTTGAACCCTTTTTGTGAGGATCGGATCGACATTTAGCTCGCCCTTGCTTCTAGCAGCTGTGAGCGTCTTAACATAAGCTTGAGCTGAACTTTGCTCCATCGCTTCAGCCGATACTAGCATAAATTGTTTTCGATCTATGCCGACAGCGCCTGATTTTGTGACACTTGTGCAGCCGGTGATAAGCATGCTAGCTGTTAATAATGTAAGTAAAATTTTTTTCATTTTCATCCTTTTTGGATTAAAATTTGGCGTATTATAGCTTGTGTTGGATATGCATTGTTAAACGAGGGGTGAAATTTAATTTTTGCGATTTCAAAAATAGAAATTTACTATTTTGCAAATTTTAAACTTTCACTCACCATTAAGAATTAACTACTAAAATTACTCGAAATTTATCTGAATATAAACCGCATGCGGCACGATAGTGCCATTGCATGCACCTCTAACGTCGTCGGGGTTAGGGGATTGTTAAGGGGGAAGGAGCTCTTTTGCTTCGCAAGCTCGCAACTGCAAGCAGACCGTAATTTAAGTCCCCTTGTCTCCCTTTTGATAAATTTATATCTCAAAGCAAATTTTAAAATTCCATTCACTCGCAAGAGTTGGCTACTAAAATTTTGGCTTCGCTTACAGCTTAGCTCAAATTTTAGAGCCGAAACTGCTCGTTCATGAAATTTTAAAAGTTATCCGAGTTTCTTCAGCATATAAATTTGCTCCTACGCTTTATAGTCTATATTTCTCTCAAATTCTCTCAAACGCTTATTGACCGATCTTAGCTCTGTTATCGTCGTCCAGTTATCTATAAAGACGCTAAAACTCTCTCTGACCTGCGAGAAGGCATTGCTAGCTTGGATCAAAACACCAAGCGTGATGACACCGCTAAATAGGCCATTTCCCATGATGATGTAAGGGACGATGACTAAAATTTGCGAAAACGAGATGAGCCAAAGATTGAAGTAGCCGTAGTGCAAAAATAGCTTGTAGTAGTTTAGCTTGACCCCTGTAAAAAGCTCTAGCATGACGTTTGGCTGGCAAAATTTGAGCTTATCATCCTCGCCATAAACTAGCTCTTTTCTAAAGGCTGCCTCTGCTTTTTGGTTGTTATACTCAAGATGTGGTAGCTTTATGCCTACAAACCACGATACGATGAGGCCTCCGATGCTAATTAGTAGAGCGATATAAACCAGCGAGCCATTGATATCTTTGATGTAAGGTAGGCTCACACTCTTGCTTAGCTCCCAAAGCACCGGTATAAAGGCGATGAGCGTCATAAATGCCTTTAGAACCTGCACGCCAAGGCTCTCCATGATCTTAGCAAAGCGGTAGATGTCCTCTTGGATACGCTGCGAGCTACCCTCGATGTCATTTTGGCAGTTTCGCCAAAATTTGAGGTATTTAAAGGTCATCGCCTCCCTCCAGCGAAAGACCCAGTGGCTCGCAAAGAACGATATCACCGTGTAGGTCACGACGTAAGGCATGGCGATCTTTATGAAATTTAATATCTCGCGCCAAAACTCATCTACTTTGTGATCCTTTGAGTTTTGCACGATGTCGTAGAAATTTTTATACCACTCGTTGATGCGAACGTTTAGATGCGTTTGATAGACAAGTAGTAAGATGATAAATATCGCTCCGCCGTAAGCCCAAAGCGCCCATTTTTTGTCTTTGAAAAATGATGAAAACATAAAGTGCCTTTTGTAAATTTTGGCAATTATAGCAGGCAAGGTTTAAGCATTTATATAAAATTTAAACCAAAACTATATCATTTTGCAAATTTTAACGTAAAGGAAAATGATGAAGAAATTTGCATTTTTAGCTCTTAGTCTTTGTGCGACCTTGGCGCTTGCGGCCGATATGAAGGTCTATAAAAGCCCAACTTGTGGTTGTTGTGGCAACTGGGCCAATGCTATGCAAAAAGCTGGCTTTAGCGAAGAGACCATAAAAGTAGATGATATGGTCAAGGTCAAAAAAGAATTTCACGTGCCACTAGAGCTTTCAAGCTGCCATACAGCTATCGTTGATGGTTACGTCATCGAGGGTCACGTGCCAGCTGATGAGGTCAAGCGCCTGCTTGAGCTTAAACCAAAAGATGTCGTTGGTATCGCAGTGCCTGGCATGCCTATGGAGAGTCAGGGTATGGAGCAAGGCGGCAAAGCCGAGCAATACGACGTCATACTCTTTAAAAAAGATGGCTCGCAAGAGGTCTTTGCTACTTATATCGGCTCTAAAAAGTTAAAATAACTTCAAATTTAGACTTAGCTCGTCTTTTGATGGGCTAAGTTAAAAAGAAATTCCCTTGCTAATGGCGATGATGCATAGCAAAAAGGCTATTGGCACATAGATAAATTTACCCACAAAGTACCAAAATGAGCCGTAAGTTTTATTTGCTCCTGAATTTACTTCGTCTAAAATTTCTTCTTTTTTAATGATCCAAAACCAAGATATTGCGCCGATGACTGCGCCGATTGGGATGATGTAGATAGAGACAAAGTCCATCCAAGGTCCCCAGCTGCTAATAGGCTCCATAAACGCTCCAAACCCAAAGCAAACCACGCAAAGCAGAGCAAGCACCCAAAATCTACTAAGGCGCGGAAATTTATGCATAAGCGACTCAGCCACGACCTCAAACATATTTTGAAGTGAGGTGATACCGCCAAAGATGACTGCGGTAAATAGTATGATCGCAAAAATTTGACCGCCGATCATATTTTGTAAAATTTTAGGAAGCGTTACGAAAAGTAGCTTTGGACCCTCAGCTGGATCCATAGCGTAGGCAAAGACCGCTGGGATCATGACAAGCGCTGCTACAAGCGCTGCAAGCGTGTCAAAAAATGCCGTAGTTTTGGCACTTTCTACGATGTCTTCATCTTTTGAAAGATATGCTCCATAAACTATCATGCCAGAACCCGTGATAGAGAGCGAGAAAAAGGCTTGACCCATCGCAGTGACCCATACCATCGGATCTTCAAGCTTGCTAAAGTCAGGGATAAATAGAAATTTATACCCCTCAAATGCGTTTGGTAGCATCGCAACATTTATAGCCAAAATGGCAAATAACACGAAAAATAGTGGCATCATTATTTTATTAGTCTTTTCGATGCTTTTTGCTCCAAAAAATAGCGTAAGAAGCGTGCCAATAATGACTATGAAGTGATATGGCAGGACTGAGTACTCATGAAGCGCAAATGAGTTAAACCAAACATTTGTATCAACGCTCATAAATGAGCCAGTAAGCGCCTGAGTAAGGGCCTTTAGCACGTAAGCGATGATGACAGCGTAGCCTATGGCTATGCAAAGTGAGCCAGCAAGTGGAAGCCAGCCGATGATACTGCCTATGACGCCTAAATTTCTACTTTGCCAAGCAAATTTATATGATCCTAGCGTGCCAGTCTTTGCTCGCCTGCCGACCGCATACTCGGCGCTTAAACCAACGTATGAAAAAAGAGCTACAAAAAAAACGTAGATGAGCAAAAACGCTCCGCCACCATTTGTACCAAGTTTGTAAGGAAAGCCCCAAACATTTGCCATACCAACGGCTGAACCAACTGAGGCTAGTATAAACGCCCAGCGTGATGAAAAATTCTTTTTGCTCATTGTAAAATCCATAAATTTAGTGATGAAAATAATGTTACCAAAATATGATTTAAGAACTTTTTATAAATCTTAAATTTAAGAAACGTTGTTACTTTTGGGCGTGGCTAATTTGACCGCTAAATATAAATTCGCTATAATCAGCCAAAATTTTTAACTCTTAAGGATCATAATTGTACCCCAGTAGCGATAACTCGCTTTTAATGGTAATACTTGCCATTATATTCATTTTACTAAACGCATTTTTTGTTTTGTCGGAATTTTCCCTTGTCAAGGTTCGCAAGTCTAGACTTGAAGAGCTTATCAAAGAGAAAAAGCCAAACGCCCAGCTTGCCTTTGAGATGTCAAACAAGCTTGATACCTATCTTAGTGCCACTCAGCTTGGCATCACGCTAAGCTCACTCGCCCTTGGTTGGATCGGTGAGCCAGCAGTCGCAAGGCTCATAGAAGCCCCACTTAAAAATGTTTTTAATCTTAGCGATATCTTAGTTCATACAGTCGGCTTTGCGATCGCATTTACGCTTATCACGCTACTTCACGTCGTTATGGGCGAGCTTGTGCCAAAGTCAGTCGCCATAGCCAAATCAGAATCAGCAGTGCTTAAAATCGCTCGTCCGCTTCACTTTTTCTGGATACTTTTTTCGCCTATCATAAAGCTTTTTGATATCCTAGCTACATTTGGACTTAAAATTTTAGGCATCCAGCCAGCAAAAGAGAATGAGCTAGCACACTCTGAAGAGGAGATCAAGATCATCGTTGGCGAGAGCTTAAAGGGCGGTGTGCTTGATAGTTTTGAGACTGAGCTTATCAAAAATGCAGTTGATTTTAGTGACACGGTCGCAAAAGAGATCATGACGCCAAGACGCGACATGATCTGCATAAATAAACAAAAGAGCTTTGAAGAGAATTTACAAGTCGTTTTTGAGTCAAAATATACTCGCTATCCTTATATAGATGGCTCAAAAGATATCATTTTAGGCATGATACACATTAGAGATATCTTGCAGCTACACTTTAGTGAGGAAAAAGAGAAGAGCTTTGATGCGATCGTGCGTAAATTTGTCATCGTGCCTGAGAGCCTTTCTATATCAAAAGTGCTTGTGATGATGAACAAAGAGCAAATTTCGGCTGCTCTTGTCGTTGATGAGTATGGCGGCACGGCTGGACTTCTTACGATGGAAGATATCATGGAGGAGGTGCTTGGCGACTTCAACGACGAGCACGATGAGGTCGATCAGCACTATAAAAAGATAAATGAAAATATCTATGAATTTCAAGGCAGATACGACTTAGAGAGCGTTGAAGAGGTCCTTGGCATAAGCTTTGATGAAGAGACCGATCAAGTAACGATCGGCGGATATGTTTTTAATCTCATCGGTCGTTTGCCAGTTGTGGGCGACAAGATCGAGGATGAAAACTGCTACTACGAGGTGAGAAAGATGGATGGAGCTAGCATCTCACGCGTAAAAGTTAGAAAAAAGATAAAAGAAGAAGAGGAGCCTGCTCAGGCTTAGTTTATAAATTTAATGGCTTTTTTGGCCATTAAATTTAACCTCGCAAAATCATAAAAAATAGAGCAAATTTTTAAGTAGCATAAAGGCTCTAAGCCCTTAAATTTAACTTTTAAAACCACAAAATTTAAAGCGACACCACCTTTTTAAATAGCTCTCTAAAAACATTACCACCACCTTTTTCGTAAATTTGGTTATAAATTTTAAAATGGCTTGCGAGTTTTAAAATTTATACTGCTTGCAAAAGTAGCCATTTGAGTGATCTTGTTTGTGATATTTAAATTTACTAAAGCTAGTTAGCCTTGGCGGGGAGATATGATGTCACGAATTTTCGTCATAAATTTCTCTATAACGCTCATCTAGGCTGCAACAAGAGAGTCAAATTTTCTTTTGTTAAACCTTAAACAACGCCTCTTAATAGCTTTTTTGTAGTCTAGTTTTTATCTTGATAAAAGCGTGCTAGATCTTTGCCGTGCTTTAATGCTAGCTCGTAGTAGGGCGTGTCTGGGTCCTCGCCTATCATCTCATAGAGCTTTTTACGAAGCTCTGGTAAAAGGCGAAGATCGCTATAATCTATCCTCTCTTTATATGCTGGCAAGCCTTGTAAAAGCAGGGCATTTGAGTAGTTTATGCCGCCAGTTTTGCTGCCAGTAATGTTAAATTCATTCTCATATTGCGTGCGGGTTAAGCTTGTTGGTATGCTAAGCTCTCCTCGTTGTAGGCAAATTTTGTCATTGCTACTGACGATATACTCTGGAAATTCTAACTCTTGGTAGTTGATATTTTCGTGATCATAATAGACCCACTCCATAGCATCTTTATTTTTGCGGTTGAAACTGCTTTTGTAGATGAAGCTTCCCGGGATGATAAATTCACGGCTTTTTAGCACCGGCGTATCTGCTATATCTTTATAAACAGCAACCAAGTAGCAATCACTAAAAAAATCAAGCGGCCAAAGAAGGCCCTCATTTGCTTGCTTTACAAGGCGGTTTTTAATATCAACTAAGATTTTGCCAAAAAAATATCTCTTGTAGTAGTCATTATAGACGTAAAATATGTCGCCCTCTTTGAGTTTTGTCTTGTCTGGCATTTTATAAATTTAGCTCTTCCAGATGTTTTTATTTAGCTCCAGATCACGCATGATCTGCGAAAAGTCACTGATGCTAGAGATGTAGTTTTGCACGCTCTCGTTGCTGTTTATCGGCTTTTTAAGATCAGGCTCAAAGCTATCCTTTCTAAGGTCGATCGCAATGAAAATTTCATTTTTTAAAAACACTGCTGAGAGCGGGGCGTCAAATTTAGTTCTTAGAGTAGTGAAATTTTCCATCAGCTTTGGCGTCAGAGCGTATCTAGCTGCGATCTGATCGGTCGTGTAGGTCTTAAAGAGCTCGTTAAATTTGGGGTTATCCATCGTCGCTTGCTCGCCCTCGCTTCTTAGATCAGATGTTCGCTTTTTGTCGCAGACATAGATCGTGGCATTTAGCTCTTTTTTAAACTCAGCCTTTAGCAAAATGCCTTGAAATTTCACTGTTGTAGTGGTGCGTTTCTCGCCTTTTACCTCTTTTGCTGCATAAAAATCGCAAAGCTTAAACTGCGTGTTATCGATCTGCCCGTAGATCATATCCTCTGCGTAGTGTCTATTTACGTCAGCGTCATAAATTTTTAAAAAATCATTCAAACTTAGTCCGCCATTTGCGCTGAAATTTAGACCATAGTTTTTTACGATGACGCCAACTACTTTTTGTTTAAATTTTGCTACAAGTTCGTTTTTTAGCCCATTTATCGTCTTGCCAAGATAAAAAACTCCGCCGATTAACAAAAAGAAAAATAAATTTCCAAGGTGCAGTGACGCCAAAAAACCAGTTGCAACTATGATGCCAAGGAAGCCATAAACGATCATTTTAAAGGCTTTTTGCCCCATGGCAAGACGCTCTTTTTCAAGCTCGTCAAGGTCGCTTAGATCGATGCCTTTTAGTTCGTCTGCTTGCATTTTTTATGCCTTATTTTTTAAAAAGATCACCGACGTTTGGAGCAGCTGCTTCATTTTCAGGGATATCAAAAAACACATCTTTGTGAAAGCCAAACATTGAAGCTACGATGTTTGAAGGAAACATCTGCGTGGCGTTGTTGTAAATTTCAACAGCTGAGTTGTAGGCACGGCGCGCAGCTGAAATTTGCTCTTCAACCTCGTTTAAAGTGCTTTGAATTTGAAGTAAATTTTGATTTGCTTTTAGATCAGGGTAGTTTTCTACGCTCACTCTAAGGCCATTTAGCAAGCCTGAAATTTTATTATTTAGCTCAAATTTCTCCTCATTTGTTGATGCGCTTCTAGCGCTTTCTCTAAGGGCAGTGATGTTTTCTAATAAGCTTTTTTCATGCACCATGTACTCTTTTGCAGTGGCTACTAAATTTGGTATGAGGTCATATCTTCTTTTTAGCTGCGCGTCGATGCCAGCCTCCACGCTTTTTACCTGGTTTTGCTTTGCAACAAGTGAGTTGTAAAGGCTGATGAAAAAGACAAAAATGACTGCGATAACAAGTATCACGATGACTAACGAATTCATAACTTTTCCTTTGAAATTTAAGTTTGTTGTAGTTTATCCAAAGTTGCTTAAGAGTATTTAAACACCGATGGTGGGTGGTTAAATTTAATATTATAATTTAATCTTAAATTTTACATATAATTTATATAATTAAAAATTGTTTTTTACGAGGAGGATAAATGAGAACGGTAAACGTAAAAGATATAAAAGAGACTGTTGCAAAGCTTTGCAAACAAGCCTGTTACGTCGTTACACCAGATCTAAAGGCTGCTTTTACAAAAGCTCAAACCACTGAGAGCTCATCTCTAGGTAAAGATATCTTGGGCAAAATTTTGCAAAATGCCAAGCTAGCAGAAGAGGGCGTTGCGCCTATTTGTCAAGATACAGGTATGACAGTTGTCTTTGTAGAGATCGGTCAAGACGTGCATATAGAAGGCGGATATATCGAAGATGCGATCAATGAGGGCGTTGCGAAGGGCTACACCGAGGGCTATCTTAGAAAATCAGTCGTTGCTGAGCCACTTTTTGAGAGAAAAAACACTACAAACAACACCCCAGCCGTCATCCACACTAGGATCGTCCCAGGCGATAAGCTAAAGATAAAAGTCGCTCCAAAGGGCTTTGGTAGTGAGAACAAATCAATACTAAAAATGCTTGTGCCAGCTGATGGCATAGAGGGCGTTAAAAAAGTATTTTTAGAGGCTGTAAAATACGCTGGACCAAACGCTTGCCCTCCAATGACGATAGGCGTTGGCATAGGTGGCACTATGGATAAAGCAGCACTTCTAGCTAAACAAGCTGCAGTTCGTCCAGTAGATAGCAAAAACGCCGATGCAAGATATGCAAAACTTGAAGATGAGCTTCTTGAACTTGCTAGCAAAACAGGCGTCGGTCCTCAAGGACTTGGCGGCGATACAACCGCTATAAAAGTAAATGTCGAGTGGTATCCAACTCACATCGCAGGCCTACCAGTAGCCATAAATATCAACTGCCACGCTGCACGTCACGCAGACGCCGAGCTTTAAGGAGATAACATGTCAGAAGTCAAAAGAATAACAGCACCATTTGATAAAGAGGTGGTAAAAAGCCTAAAAGCAGGCGACAATGTCCTAATATCAGGCACTATCATCGCTGCTCGTGACGCCGCTCACAAGGCGCTAACAGAGGCTCTAGCACGCGGCGAGAAGTTGCCAGTTGAGCTAAAGGGCGAGACTATCTACTACGTCGGACCAACACCAGCTAAGCCAAACCAAGCTATCGGCGCAGCAGGCCCAACAACAAGCGGTAGAATGGACAAATACACACCAACTATGATCAATGAAGTTGGCATAAATGGCATGATCGGTAAGGGCTACCGAAACGACGCCGTAGTCGAGGCTATGAAAAAATCATGCTGTGTTTATATGGTCGCTATCGGCGGTATCGGAGCGGTCATTAGCCAAAGTATCAAAAAATACGAAGTCTTGGCATATCCAGAGCTAGGACCAGAGGCAGTTGCAAGGCTCACAGTAGAGGACTTCCCAGCGATAGTCGCTATCGACTGCGAGGGCAATAACTTCTACGAAGTCGGTCAAGCACCTTATAAAAAGATCTAAATTTGATCCGCTAGCAACCTAAGCTAGCGGAATTTCTCCCAAAATGAAAACTTTTTGCAACGATCAAGCAAAGAATTTGCTCAAATTTTTTACCAAAACCAAAAGCGAGCTAGTAAATTTAAAGCTAAAGCAAATTTTAAATGAGGGCTTTATCTCAAAACCACAAGGGATATTTTTAAAAGCTGCCATAAGAAAAAGGCAGAAATTTTAAGAAAATAAGACGCAAAATGAGTGGTCGCTAAATGAGATAGTGGTCTTTGAAAGCGAGTATGAGAGCCCTGAAGAGTATTTTAGCGATGTGGGGTCGTTTGTTGTGAAATTAGCTGATAAACTTAGAACAAGTGGCATTAGCGAGGAGATGGTCTTTGCTGTTTCGTTTCAGGCGCTGCAGTTTATCACGCTGGATAAGGAGCAGTTTAAATTTATCTACGAGGACTACGACGAGAGCACAAACTCAGCTCACATTAAAATTTACGCTAAAAGAGAAAATGATGAAATTTTACTATATAAAGATGGGTGTGGTGGCTACAAAACCGAGGCGCTGATCGTTTACGAGGTGGCTAGTAGTAGCCAAGACACATAGTCTCAGTTAGCTTTATGCGTTTTTCAAAGGGCGCTGGCGAGAAAAATTTGCACTTTTCGATGTAAATCCTATACGAGTAGTTAAGCTCGAAATCATCATAAAATTTCTTTAAATTTAAAAATTTGATACCGCAAATTTCATGAAAATCAAAAAGATCATAAATTTTAGAGCCATTTTTGGCGACAAGGTGCGAAGGGGCAAGCGAGGTAAATGAGCAAAAGACGCCAGTTGGCACAAGACCATTTAACGGCGTGCAAGCCTCTAGTGCGCTTTTAAATTTCTCTGGGACGCTCTTTTTTCTAAGAAAAACGATGCGTGAGTTTTCAAATTTAGCGCTGATCGCATTTTTCCAAAAAAGATAGGCATTTGATGAGATGCCGGCGTTTTTGGCAAGTTGAGCACCAAGCACGTAGTCATCTAAAAATTCATTTGGTGCAAGGGTTATTTGCATCTTTGTCCTTTTGAAATTTTGCTCATTATAGCCTTTGGTGCCTAAAAATTTAGAAATTTATAGTAGGATTTTGCCAAAATTTAAAGGAGAAGATATGAAAAAACAAATTTCAACAAAAAACGCTCCACAAGCGATCGGACCATACTCTCAGGCAATTAGCGCGAATGGATTTTTATTTATCTCAGGTCAGCTTGGCGTTACACCAGATGGTGAGTTTGCAGGTAGTAGTGTAGAGGCGCAAGCGCAGCAATCACTTACAAATTTACAAAACATTTTGGCTGAGGCTGGACTTAGTTTTGATAATGTCGTAAAGACTATGATCTTTTTAGCAGATATGGCAGATTTTGCTAAAGTAAATGTCACATACGCTAAATTTTTCAAAGAGCCATATCCAGCTAGAAGCACGGTGGCTGTGAAGACTTTGCCAAAAGATGCACTTGTAGAAATTGAGGTTATCGCAGCACAATAATGTCACAACTGTACCCAAGTACAATATACAAAGAGGATTAAAATGTCTTAAAATTACGTAAAATTTATTTTACGATAAGGATAGACATGCAAACTCAAGTAGGAGTAATCAAACAAATCTCAGGCTTAGTGGTAGCTGTAGATCAAAATGGCGTTAGCCGCGTTTTAAAAGTTGGCGACGCTTTATATCTTGGGGAGGTTGTAAAAACCTCTTTGGCTTCTTCTAAAGCCGTAGTTTCAATGGACAATGGCAAAGATGTCACTATTTTGGGTGATGAGTCGTTAAAACTTGACGAAAATGTAGTCGCGGGACAAAAACCAAATACCGTAGCGGATGTTAGCGACTTGCAAAAATCGTTGTTAAACGGCGAGGATCTAACAAAACTAGAGGAGACTGCCGCTGGTGGTAACGCAGCCGCAGCTGGTGGCGGAGATGGCGTTAGCCTTGGTGCGGCGTCGTTTGACGAGGGCGGTCACTACTCAAACATCAATGAAAATTTCCGCTCTATAGGTGATCTAAATAGCGCAAGAGGTGCTGAGAGGATAGGCGGTGTAAGTGGCGCAGCTGATAATGCTGGTGGTGACGCTGGTTTTGTAGATACTACTATCCCAACAGTAACTCTAGATCCAATTAATAACACTTCAACAGTAGTAACTGGTAAGGTTCCAAATCCAGATCCAAATACCACTGTAACTGTTGAAATTCCTGGTCATACCCCAGTTACAGTCCCAGTAAATCCTGATGGTACATTTAGTGTTCCTACACCAGATAATGAACCACTAAAACCAGGTACTGAGGTAAAAGTTACTCCAAGCGATGATGCAGGCAATGGTACTCCAGCTACTACTCCAGTATCAGACGTAACTATCCCAACAGTAACTCTAGATCCAATTAATAACACTTCAACAGTAGTAACTGGTAAGGTTCCAAATCCAGATCCAAATACCACTGTAACTGTTGAAATTCCTGGTCATACCCCAGTTACAGTCCCAGTAAATCCTGATGGTACATTTAGTGTTCCTACACCAGATAATGAACCACTAAAACCAGGTACTGAGGTAAAAGTTACTCCAAAAGATGATGCAGGCAATGGTACTCCAGCTACTACTCCAGTAT
>NZ_POYX01000069.1:0-24229 GCF_002913865.1 Campylobacter concisus | reverse complement strand
AAGAAATATTACTCAAAGCCCAAAATAACGAATAAGTTACAAATATTATTATCTTAAGCTTTGAGCGTTAAATTTTATAAAATTTAGTTGCCTCTGCTTCCAGGCTTAATAGCCTTGCTACCGCCTTTGCAAAGCGGACAGTGCTCTGGCTCGTAAATTTCAAATTCAAAATTCCCCAAAGCGAAAAATGGCTTGTCGCTTGGCAGTTTTGCATTTGCCTTAGCTTCATTTCCTAAATTTGCAACCTTGCAAAAACCGCGGTTTGCAAGTGCCGCAAAGCCAACCACTTCACCACCAAGACTCTCTATCACGTGGGCTGCTTCAAGTGCCGAGCCGCCAGTTGTGATGATGTCTTCGCAAACTATAAATTTCTCGCCTTTTTTCACTTCAAAGCCGCGCCTTAGGCTCATCACCCTATCAACGCGCTCTGTAAATATAAAGCGCTTTTTCGCCGCACGAGCTAGCTCATATCCAGCTAAAATTCCGCCAAGTGCAGGAGAACAAACACTATCAAATTTAATGCCAAATTTCTCTATCACAGTGGCAAGCTCATCTGCTAGCTTTGCCGCAAGTGCTGGGTCTTCAAGCACCTTTGCACTTTGCAGATAAAACTGCGAGTGATTACCACTACTTAGCAAAAAGTGCCCCTCTAAATACGCCCCAGCGTCCTTATAAATTTTCTCTAAATCCATCGCTTTTTCCTTTTAAAATTTGCCAAAAATCTTAACACATACCCACTTAAGCCACTCTTTTTAAAATTTAATAAGCCCCACACTTGTATAATTCTTGCACTCATACAAAAAGGACACTCATGCTTCTCTTTAACCCTGTTGTTTTTAGCATTTTGGTGATGACGGTGCTATGTTTGCTGCGCTTTAACATCCTGCTTTCTATCCTCATCTCAGCCCTTGTCGCTGGTGTCATGTATAAGCATGGTTTTAGTGGATTTGAAAGTGGTTTGGCAAGCGGTTTTGAGAGCTTTTTTTCGGCCCTAAAAGAGACCACGCAAAGCCTCATAAGTGGCATGCAAGGCAACCTTGAGACCTCGCTGAGCTACATTTTATTAGGCGCTCTTGCAGCTGCCATCGCAAATACAAATTTAACAGCCATCTTGATAAATGCAATGAGTAAATTTCTTAGCTCAAATAAGGTCATTTTTACGCTAACTATCGCATTTATCGCTTGTTTGTCTCAAAACTTGATCCCAGTTCATATAGCCTTCATACCTATCTTGATCCCGCCACTTCTTGCTCTTATGAACAAAATGGGCATAGATAGACGTGCGGTGGCTTGCGCTCTTACATTTGGTCTGCAAGCGCCTTATGTGAGCCTTAGCGTTGGCTTTGGCCTTCTTTTTCACAATATCCTTAAAAAAGAGCTAGCAAACAACGGCATAAACACAACTATCTCGGACATTTCTTCAGTTATGTGGATCGGCGGTGCGTCGATGTTTGTAGGGCTCATCTTAGCCATACTTTTTTATAGTAAAAAAAGGATTTATAAAACTTCTAAATTTGAAAAGGCCGAGCTTGATGAGATCGAGCGCGCAAAGAGCCTTGAGATGACTAAAAAAGAGTGGGCGGTCTTAGCTGGTGCGGTTGTCGCCTTTGTCGTGCAAATTTACACTTCGCTCTTGCCGCTTGGCGCGCTACTTGGACTTTTGGTCATGGTAGTTTTTGGAGGCATCGAATACAAAAAAGTAGATAAGATCATGGATAATGGCCTTGCTATGATGGGCTTTATCGCATTTATCATGCTTGTTGCTGCGGGATATGGCACCATTTTAAGAGAGAGTGGCGGTATAGACGAGCTTGTGAAATACGCTAGCTTGGTCTCTGGCGGCAAGATAGGCGGAGCATTTTTGATGCTACTTATCGGACTTCTTGTGACGATGGGTATAGGCACTAGCTTTGGTACTATCCCTATCTTAGCCTCTATCTATGTGCCACTTTGCCTTAGCCTTGGCTTTGGCGTGCCAGCTATCATCTTGCTAGTTGGCATAGCAGCGGCTCTAGGCGACGCTGGAAGCCCAGCAAGTGACAGCACACTTGGGCCAACGAGCGGTCTAAATGCTGATGGTGAGCACAACCACATATATGATACTTGCGTGCCTACATTTATATTTTTTAATATCCCACTAATCATCGGTGGCATCGTAGGTGCGTTGATACTTGGATAAATTATGATAGATAAAAAACAACCAAAATTATGTAAGGAGTAAAAATGATAGGTATGCTAGTTGCCGAAGAGACACCACAGATAGCTCAAATTTTACAAAAAGCGGTTCAAGAGATAAAACGAATAAACCCTCATGCAAAGGTTGAATTTGTAGATTATAACGACTACTATATAAATAAAGAAAATGAACAAAATTTGAAAGAGCTGATCGCAAAGCATAGACGTGGCGAGCTTAAATATTACACACTTGATGATGTGATCGCTGAAACCGATGCCATAATAGAAGGCAAAATTTAAGATGAAAATTCTTTTTACAGATGATTTTAAAGAGAATTTAAAAGAGATATTAAAATTCATAAAACAAGATAGCAAGGATCGTGCATATAACTTTCGCGATAGTCTAAAAAATGAAATCATGAAAATCCCTGAAAGACCATACTCTTACAGAGAAAATCTAACCATAAAAGATACTCAAGTAAGAGACTTGGTCTTCAAGGGATATGTTGTTGTATTCGTCATAGAAGAGGGCGAACAAACTATTACTATCATATCAATCTATAAACACAATCTGCCAAATTTAAAATATCCTCAGTAACTATTTTTTGCCGATATAAATTTTGGAACATCTTTTGCTTTAGAAAGATCATAAAAAATTTTAATAACGAGAAAAAGGATAAGCTCATGATGAGATCACTTTGGTCTGGTGTTTCAGGCCTACAAGCCCACCAGATAGCCATGGACGTAGAAGGCAACAATATCGCAAACGTCAATACCTATGGTTTTAAATACAACCGCGCAAATTTTGCTGATATACTAAGCCAAACTCCAAGAGTAGCTACAGCTCCACAAGGCCAGCTAGGCGGTCAAAACGCTATGCAAATAGGTCTAGGAACGACTATAAACTCAACTACAAGAATTTTCTCACAAGGCACACTAACAGCCACTGATAAGCAAACTGACCTTGCTCTTCAAGGAAATGGCTTCTTTGTCGTCTCTCCAGATGGCGGAACGACAAGATACTATACAAGAAACGGCGATTTCGTCCGTGATAAAGCTGGTAACTTCGTAAATAACAGCGGTTATATCGTTCAAGGCTGGACTAGAGATGACGAGACTGGCACTATCGACTCAACAGGCCCTATAAGCAACATCGTCATCAAAGAAGGTCTTACAACTCCAGCAAGAGCGACAACAGAAGTTAAAATAAAAGGCAACCTTGACTCAGGTAACAGCATCGGTCAAAGAAGCACACCTATTTACGCACTTGATTCAGTTGCTGGCGGACGTGATTTTAATAATGATGAAATTTTAAATGCCAACGAAGTTCATAACGAAAACGATACAAATAATGATGAATTTTATACAAACTCAAGAAACGAGCAAATTTTAACAGAGCGTGGCGTCGATCTTGGCGTTACATTTGACGAGCTTGGAAACGGTCTTGCACTAAGAGATGGACAAGGTATCTGGGTAAGCTACGCAAATGCTAAGACTGAAAAATTTTCAGTAGGTAGCGCTCTAGCACAAAACATCGGTCAGATCAACCCACCAGCTACACTTGATATAACACTAAATGGACAAAACATCAAAACTCAAGCTGGCACGATGACAAGCATCAGTGACGTTGCAGCTGCTATCAACGCTCAGTACAATAAAACTGGCGTTAGAGCTGAAATTTCAGAGGGCAACAAACTAACGCTTATAAACAGAAATAACTCAGGTACAACCGAAGAGACAAAAAACATCCACCTAACAGTAAATGCTGGAAACACAGTTGGCGGTCTAGCTAGCAAAGATATCATAACGGCTTATCAATATGTCTATACAAGCTCACAAACAACAGCTGTTCATCCAAATAACGATAAGATCGCAAGACAAATAACAACAACAGAAGATCTTCGTGCTGCTATGCAAGAGGATGCTAGAAACCATGTTGATTATAACGGCGATGGTCAAATAAGAGCAAACTCTGACGCACTTGATGCAGCAAAACTTGCAACTGCCGCTCACAAGGTAGCCCCTGGTACAGGTGGCGCAGCTATAACAAATCCAGCCTATGCACTAGCATATAACAACGCTTATGCAGCAGCAGCTGGCACACCTGATCAAAAACACGCAGCAGGTGTTGCTGCACTTCAGGCAGTAGCTGGAGATGATACGAACGATGGCGTAAAGATCACTGTAAATAAACTAGGTCAATTTCAACTAGAAAACCCTACAAATGAAATAGCTGATCAAGCTCTTTATATGACTACAACTGGCCTTACAAAACCAGCTCAAGGCACAAACAACGCAGCAGTAAATGAAAATGTTCGCTTTACAAACATCATGAAAGCACTTGATGGCGCACTAAGCCCTGGTCAAGCTCTAAGAGCAAGTGGCAAGATGATGATGTCAAGTCACGGCTCAACGGCTGAAATTTTTGACTCACTTGGCTCAAAACACACAGTTAGCGTCAAATGGGCAAAAGTAGGCACTACAACAGATGGTGGAACTGAGTGGAATATGATCATCCAAGTACCAGAGCCTGCTAAGATAAACTACACAGGTGAAGGTCCAGATAACGTCGTGACTGGCTCATTGAGATTTAACTCAAACGGCTCACTCGCTAGCTTTCACCCAGCTACGATAACATTTTCAGCTAACAACGGCTCACAAAGTGGTCAAAATGTTAGTTTAAATTTCGGTCTTGGAACTGATTTTAACGGACTAACAAGCTTTGATAAAGACTCTTCAACTGAGTCTATCTCACAAGATGGCTACACAGGTGGCACACTAAATGACCTAAAGATCGACGAAACTGGCACTATCATCGGTGCATTTACAAACGGCCAAAGCTTTGGCCTAGCTCAAGTTGCACTTGCTAGCTTTACAAACAACGAGGGTCTTCAAAGTGAGGGCGGAAACGTCTTTTCACAAACTGCAAACTCAGGCGAAGCAGTCATAGGCGCAGCAGGTACTGGCGATAAAGGAACGATCGCGGCTTCAAAACTAGAAGCTAGTAACGTCGATCTAAGCCGTGCGCTAACAGATCTTATCGTCATCCAAAGAGGCTTTCAAGCAAACTCAAAAACTATCACAACAAGTGATGAGATGCTAAACACACTTCTTCAACTAAAACAATAATACAGGGGGCGCTCGCTCCCTTTTAAATTTACAAATAAAATCAGCCTTCTTTTTGTAAAATGCTAAAAAATTTCACAAAAAGAGAAAATATGCAAGTAACACTACTAAATCACACTCCACTAAATATCTGCTCTCACGCGATCCGCACATGCTGGCAAAGCTTTGACAAAGGCGACAATGGCGGCGAAAAAGACGTCGAGCTGATAGATAGGGTGGGTAATAAATTTAAACACGCATCAACGCTGGAGCATCTTTACTACAACTTCTACATCCAAGGCATCTCTCGCGCGCTACTTCAAGAGCTAGCCCGCCACCGCGTAGCGAGCCTAAGCGTCAAATCAACCCGCTACACGCTAAAAGAGCTAAAAAAAGAGGAGAAATTTGAAATAGGGCAGTTTAAGCGTGCGGCTAAATTTATCGTGCTAACAAATGACGAAATGGTCGATAACGCAAGCATAAAAGCACTTGAAAACTTACGTGAAATTTTAGCCTCAACTACAAAAAGCCTTGATATAGTTAAATACTGCTTGCCAGAGTGCTATAAAACCGAGCTTACATGGAGTATAAATGCTAGAAGCTTGCAAAATTTCATCTCTCTAAGAAGCTCAAAGTCAGCCCTTTGGGAGATAAGAAATTTAGCAAATGCTATCTACAACGCCTTGCCTGATGAGCATAAATTTATATTCGAGAAGTGTTTGCCAGATGATGAGGCTTAAAATTAAGTGCAAAACAGCACCAAAGTATAAATTTAAAAAGTGTTCTAATATCTTTTAAAAATATCTTGGTGTCTGCCTATTTTAAAAAGCTTTAAAATTTCATCATCTCTTTGATAGATTATTACCAAATCTCCAAAAACGTGGCACTCTCTAAAATCTTTTAAGCTTCCAGTAAGCTGATGATCTTTTAAATCATCAGCTAATTTTTCATCATTTTGTAGTTGAAAAACCACCTTTGAAATCGCTTTTTCATCCCATCCTTGCTTTAAAACTAACTTCAAATCCTTTTTATAAGTGCTAAAAATTTCTAAAATTCTCATCAATGATTTTCTTGTTTTATTTCATTGATCAAGTCATCATGATTTTTGTAAAATCCAACACTTTTTGCGTTTTTTAGATCAAGCAATGTCTGTTCTGTCGGCATCTCTTGATCTTTTGAACTATTGACATACTTAATTTTATATTTAGGATCCATAGCTTGTGCCATCGCTTTAAATGCCTCAATAGCTTTTTGACTGATGTTATCACCTATTATTGTTATTGTTTGCATAGCATGCCTTTTTGTTTTTTTGGGGATTATATCATTTTTTGTTTTATTGTGTTTTTGTCTAAAATTTACTTTTTCAAAACGTAAAGAAGTTCGTCTACGTGGATGTTTCTAGCTTTTAAATTTCTGCTGCCGCGGTAGGCATTATATTTTTGGCGAAGTAGATGAACTTTTCCCATTTTATTTAGGTTTTTATCAAAATCATCTTGGTTTATAAAGCCCTCTGAATTAAACGAGATAAGCACAAATTTAGCCTTTAAATTTGCTATGAGCTCGAAAAATGCCTCGCTTGCTGATGATTTTTTGTTAAAAACTGATCTGTTCCAGTCCTTTGAGATACCTGAAACTTTTGAAATTTTACTTGGCTCTTCATAGCTTGCGATGAGATTTAGCATGAAGTAGTTTGAGCCGTATGGGTGCTGGTTATAAGGTGGATCAAGATAGACTAGATCAAGCCCATCAAGCTCTTTTGCTAGCAAATTTGCATCCTTTTGATAGACCTCAAATGGCACGCTAAAATTTGAAAAGATGGGTTTTGTCAAATTTATATCAGAAGTGATCCTTGAGATGGCATTTTGCCCCCTGCCGCCAAACTGACCAATACCCTCTTTATTTTTATGAAAACCTTTAAAAATTCCACTCGTATTTGCATGCACGCTTGCATTATAAAGTAGCGGTGCTATGAAAAATTTTCTCATCTCCTCTGGCAATATCTCATCTATGAGCCTTCTTGCAGTGTCAATGAATTTGGCATTTTTCTTTGTGTAAAAGACCCGCTCGCCAAAAGCGATATTTTCATCATCTTGTGGAGCATAAAGCCTTGTTATAAAGCCCTCAGAAAGGTTTTCTTCTATCTCTTTTTCAAGCTTTTTTTGCCAGAAATTTATCTCATCTTTTAGCTCGTTTGTGGCGTTTTGCAGGTAGCATGAGTTTGTGATGAAGCTATAAAGCTCCAAGTCGTTGGCGACTAGAAATTCGCTATTTTGCTTTAAAAACCTAGCCACCACGCCGCTTCCACTAAAGAGGTCGCAGCAGCTAAGCTTCTCTTTTTTAAGCTCGTCTTTTGCGTATTTTACGCCTCGCTCGATAAAGCCTAAAAGAGAGCGTTTATTACCAAGATAGGTTAAAATTTGCTCTTTTAGATAGGCTTGATTTTCTTGTTTTACTGGTTTCAAATCAGTGCTTTTTTAGTCCCATAGCATCAACGTCAAGCTTGATCTCATCGTTATTTATGATGACTAGGTCTTGTGCTAAAATTTTGCTTGCTATGGCGTGTGCTTCATCAAGTGAGTGCATCTTGTAAGTGCCGCATTGAAATTTATTTAGCTCTGGAATTTTATCTTGATCTTTAACCTCTAAGATATCTTTCATCGAAGCAAGCCATGCCTTTTTCACAGCTTCTTCGCTAGGTGTGCCGATCACACTCATATAAAAGCCAGTCCTGCAACCCATCGGCGAGATGTCTATGATCTCTACGCCGTTGCCATTTAGATGGTTTCTCATAAAGCCAGCAAATAGATGCTCTAAAGTGTGAGTGCCCTTTTCTGGCAAAATTTCTTCATTTGGCTTGCAAAATCTCAAGTCAAAAACGCTGATATCATCGCCTTTTGGGGTCTTCATACTCTTTGCTAGTCTTACTCCTGGGGCTTTCATCTTCACATGATCTACGCAAAAACTATCAAGTAGTGGCATATATTCTCCTTTAAATTTTTGGTAATTTTAGCGTAAAAAAGATTTAAAATTTAAAGGCCCACGTAAATTTACATGAGCCTGGTAATATTTTAATAGTTTGAGATATTAAAATTTATTTTTTCTAACGTCTGTTAGTATGACCTTCGCCATGCCGTCTATCTCGCTAGTTACGTCATTTGTGTTACTAACAACGCTTCTATTTTCTTTTGTGACGTTATCTATCTGAGCAACACTTCTATTTATCATATTTATGCCCTCAGCTTGCTCTTTTATAGATTCGCTCATCTCGTTGATTGACTGAGCAAGGACATTTGTATTTGCCTCGATCTCGCCTAGACTTTTTTGTGTGCGCTCAGCTAGTTTTCTAACCTCATCAGCCACAACCGCAAAGCCACGTCCATGCTCGCCAGCCCTTGCTGCTTCTATGGCGGCATTTAGAGCTAGTAAATTTGTCTGATCAGCGATGTCACGGATGATGACGATGATGTTTTTGATCTCTTCACTTTGTCTTATGACATCTCCTGTCTTTTGTGAGATAGCATTCATCGAGCTACTCATCTGCTCAACCGCAGCCGCGCTCTCTTGGATAGAGTCAGCTTGTTTGCTAGCACCATCAGTTAAATTTCTCATAGACTCAGCAAGCATAGTTGCTTTTTCTTCTAAAATTTGAGCTTGATTTAGGTTGCTATTTAGCATAGCGCTTATAGCGTCACCTGCATTATTTATGCCAACTATCATAGCTTTTAGATCAGCCTCTATGTCATCTCTTAACTCGATCTTAGCGGTGTAGTCATTATTTGAGTAGGCTTTTAGGATATTTATGACGCTGCCTAAATTTTGACTGATAGAGCTAAAGAAGGTGTTTAGTAGATCTTTTAGCTTGATAAGTGATGGGTTGTTTGGATTCTCACTTAGTTTTACGCCTAAATTTCCTCTTATCATATTATTTGCCGCTACATTTAGCTCTTTAAGCATGGTGTTATCTTTTTTGATGCCAGCTATGACTTTGTCGATATTTTTATTTATCTCTTCACTCATCACGCCAAATTCATCAGTTGTGTGGATGTCTAGCTTGCTTGGGGCAGTGCTGCTCTCATAAGTGATAAATTTAAACGTATCAGAGAGCTTCTCTTGGATAACGCTGATAGGTTTAAGCGAGCGTTTTAGTAGCACAAAAACAATGGCTGAAAGTATTGCTATAAATACCACAGCAAGGGTTAGTTGCGCTTTTAAGATAGGCATAGTATGCTTTGAAAAAGTATCCGCACCTATAGCAACGGTTGCAAGCCAGCCATCATCGTTGATAGGTAAAATTTTAGCCGTTACATCTTGGTTTTTAGAGTTTTTATATGAGATCAGACCATTTTCGTCAAATTCTTTATTGGCATATTTTTCTGAGACGACCTTTGTAGCTGGTAATATAGTGCCAACTTCTGAAGCTACGTCAGAAAAGAGCATAGTGCCATCTTTTTTCATTATATAGGCATATCCGCCATCGCCAGTGTTGCCTATCTCGATGATCTTGTCACTAACTTTCTTTACATCTATATCTATACCAACAACGCCAACAAATTTACCATTTTTAGTAACAGGAGCAGTAAAACTCATAACAAGATCATTTGTAGAAGTGACCCTTGGCTCGGTATAAATTTCTTTATTTTTCTCTTTTGTGCTCTTATACCAGCCTCTAGTTCTTGGGTCGTAGTTGTCAGCTACGGTTGTTCTTTTGCCGTCTGACTGAAAGAAGTGTCCATCCTCATCGCCGTAATAGACATATTTCACCGCAGAGTTTGCGACCTTTTTTTCTAATAAGACAAAGTTCATTATCTCATCGCCACTTTGAGCGCCTTCAACAGCTGATGAAATTTTCTTGACGTATTCTAAATTTTCATCAAAAAAAGTGTTTGCAACACTCTTTATATCTTTGAGGACCTGATCCTCTTTGCCACTGACAAGCTCAACGATCTTGTCCTTTGAAGTAAAATAACTAACCGCAGAGATAGCGCAAAACGAGATGATGAGTAAGATCATCAAGGCGAGTGCTATCTTATTTGTAATAGAACGAAACACCTATGCTCCTTTAAATTTTGTTTGAAATTCATTTGTAAAACAAAATCGGAGCAAAAGTATAAATGTTTATAGTGTTCTCATAAATTCGGTGCTGTAAATTCCCTCGATGCGTCTTTTCATATCATCATGCCAGCCATTTGTAAGAGTGGTGAGGGCGTTAAATTTCTCTAGTAAATTTAAATTTTCACTTGGCGCGTAAAATAGCCTATTTATCTCTAAAATGCTCATATGAACTGGGTCACTTTCTATAATCTCTATCACGTCGCCCGCCTTGCACGAGCCTGGCGTAAGGACGCGGTAGTACCAGCCAGTAAGGCCTGTTTCAAAGATGTGAGTTGCCATATTTTCATTGCCCCATCTTTTTGAAAGCTTAAAGCATGGCTTTCTAGGCTGCGAGACTTGAAGCACAAGCGAGCCGATCTTATGGATATCGCCCACATAAACGCAGCTCTCATCAAGCCCATCAACGCATAAATTCTCCCCCATCGCCCCATAAGCCATATTTTTTAATCCTAAAAATTTCTCCCACTCGGCGTAGTTTGCAAATGAATTTGCAAAGACTGCCTTTTCAGGGCCGCCGTGATGCTTCGTATCAGCGACGCTATCGCCCTCAAAGCCAAGCTCATTTGCGAAAATTTCGCCATTTTGAGCTACTTTAAAAATAGCCGAGCTCCAAGGTAAATTTAGCTTATCAGTCGCATTTTGCGAGCCGTAGTTTTTCACATCACCGATTAGTAAAGCTTTTAGTGTTGCCATATTTTTCCTATCAAATTTAGTTTATTCTTAAATTATTCGCGTGAGTTAGTGCAATCGCGATAGCATCGGTGATATCAAGCGGTTTTATCTCTTTGTTTATGCCTAAAATTTTCTTCACCATAAATGCCACCTGCTCTTTGTCAGCCTTTGCCTTGCCAGTGACTGTTTTTTTCACCTGAAGCGGCGTGTATTCGGCAAAGTCACCATGAAGCTGCAAAATTTTAAGACTAAGTGCCCCACGAAACTGAGCGAGCTTTAAGACCGTTTTTGGGTTGTAGGCAAAGAAGATGTCCTCTATCGCGACCTCGTCAAATTTATGGTTTTTAAAGATGAGATCAAGCCCCTCACAAAGCTCTGTTATTTGGTATTGAAGCGTGTTTGGCTTTATCTTTATAAGCCCAGCTTCAAGAAGAGTAGTTTTAAATTTGCTCTTTTCAAGTATCGCGTAACCGCAATTTTTCGTGCCTGGATCGATTCCTAAAATTTTCATCACAATCTTTTCAATACTTTTTCACGACTTTTTCACGCCGTGAAAAAGTTTGTCAGAGTTTAACAAAGGTTTTATTAAATTTAAGATAAAATCGCTAATAAAATTCATTAAATAAAAAGGGTTGAAATTTGCTAGCAGACGAGATTTTAGAGCTTTTACAGACAAAAATATCAGCTAATGAATTTGACTGCTACATCAAACAATTAAAATTTAACGAAAAGGCTTCAAACGAAGATTTTATAGTTTTTAACGCCACGAGTGAATTGATGGCTAAATTTATAAAAACTAGATACGCAGAAAAGATCGCCTACCTTTACGAAGTAAAAACCGGCAAAAAGCCAGAGGTCGAGATAACAAGCCAAACAAAGCTAAAAAATATAAAACAAAGCCAAGTAAATGTAAAGCAGATCAAGGCGCAAAGCAGCATTTTAAACCCTGGATATACATTTGAAAATTTTGTCTGCGGCGACTCAAATCAGTTTGCATTTTTAAACGCAAAGGCAGTTGCAGACAAGCCTGGCGTGCTTTACAACCCACTTTTTATATATGGCACAACCGGTCTTGGCAAGACGCACCTGCTTCAATCAGTTGGCAACTACTGCCTAGATCAAGGCAAAGTAGTCATCTGCGTGACGAGCGATCAGTTTATGATTGATTTTACCACGCATCTAAATAGCCACTCAATGACTAAATTTCGTGAAAAGTACCGAAACTGCGACGTTTTACTAATTGACGACGTGCAGTTTTTAGGCAAAACAGATAAAATTCAAGAGGAGTTTTTCAACACATTTAACGAGCTCATCGCCAAAAAAGGTCAGATCGTCATGACCTCAGACCGCCCAGCAAAGATACTAAAAGGCTTTGATGAGAGGCTAAAGTCAAGGTTTGAGCAAAGCATAATGGCTGATATCACACCGCCTGAGCTTGATACAAAGATAGCTATCATCATCAAAAAATGTGAATTTGACAAAATTTATCTAAACAAAGAGGTCATCGACTACATCGCTACAAACATGGGCGATAATATCCGTGAGATCGAGGGCGCTATCATAAATTTAAATGCCTACGCAAGCTTGATGAGAGTTGAGATAACGCTTGAATTTGCTAAAAACACACTAAAAGATCTCATCAAAGAAAAACATGAAAATATAAATCTTGAAACCATTATAGAGATCGTTAGCAAAGAGCTAAACATCAAGCCAAGCGACATAAAAAGCAAATCAAGAGTGCAAAACATCGTAGAAGCTAGACGCATCATCATCTACCTTGCGAAGATGCTCACTACAAATTCAATGCCGCAGATCGCAAACTATTTTGGTATGAAAGACCATAGCGCCGTTAGTCACAACATAAAAAAGATAAACGAGCTCATGGAGAGCAACGAAATTTTCAATCTCAGAGTGACTGAGATAAAGAACAAAATTTTAACAAAAGGATAAAAACAGAATGAAATTCGTGAATAAATGTGAAGAAATGAAAAATTCTTTTCACATTTTAAATAACGATGCTGGCGTGAGAAAAGATGGTTTTCACACTTTCACGCTACCAACTAATACAACAAAAAGAAAATTAAAAATAAGAGGGAGTATTTAATGAAGGTTTTAATAAACAAAAACATGCTTGAGAGCATAGTAACAAACACTAATCCATATCTCGAAAAAAGAGATCTTAGTGCTATAACTTCTCACATCTATATCTCTGCAAAAGATGGAGTTTTAAACATAAAAGCGACTGATCACGAGATAGGACTAGCATATAAACTAAGCAACGCAAAGATCGTTGATGAAGGCTATGCAACAGCAAATGGCAAAAAGCTACTTGACATAATAAAAAGCCTAAAAGATGAAGAGGTAACGCTTGAAACTGTTAATAACTATCTTTACATCAAACAAAAAAACTCAAAATACAAACTTCCTATGTATAAATTTGAAGACTTCCCAGAGTTTCCAACGATAGAAGGCAAGGCTAAATTTAACATAGACGCCATAATGCTAGGCAGAAGCTTAAAGAAAATTTTGCCATGCATTGATAGCAACAACCCTAAATTTGAGCTAAATGGCGCTTTGCTAGACATAAAACAAAACTATATAAATATAGTAGGCACCGATACAAAAAGGCTAGCTGTATTTAAATTTGCAAATGAAGCGAGCAATGAGTTTTCACTGATCATCCCTAAAAAGGCGATAAATGAAATTCAAAAGCTATTTTTCGACAAGATAGAAATTTACTATGATGAAAACGTCCTCATCGCTCAAAGCCAAAATTTTGAGTTTTTCACAAAGCTGATAAATGGCAAATTCCCTGACTATGAGCGCGTTATACCAAAAGATATTGCTATAAGATTTGAGCTAAGCAGAGATAAGATGGTTGAGGGTATAAAGACTATTTCTATGCTAAGCGATCAGATGAAGATAACTTTTTCAAAAGAGAGCATCACATTTGAGAGCATCATAGAGGACAACTCTGAGGCAAAAACGATGATAGAGTTTCAAACTGGACTTGAAGAAGATATCAGCATAAATGTAAAAAATAGAAATTTAATAGACTTCTTACAAAGCATAGAAGATGAGAAATTTGAGTTTGGATTTAAAGATAAAAATTTACCTTTTGTTGTTAGCTCAAAAGAGCTTTTAACAGTTATAAGTCCATTAAATATATAAGTTAAAAAAGGTTTATGATGGAAAATAATTACGGCGCAGAAAATATTAAAGTACTAAAAGGGCTTGAGGCGGTCAGGAAGCGCCCAGGCATGTATATAGGCGATACTAACATAAGCGGTCTTCACCATATGATCTACGAAGTCGTTGATAACTCTATCGACGAAGCGATGGCAGGATACTGCGATACGATAGATGTTGAGCTTACTCGTGAGGGCTCAGCGATCATTAGCGATAATGGCCGTGGTATCCCAGTAGATATGCACCCAACTGAGAAAATTTCAGCTGCGACTGTTGTTCTAACTGTGCTTCACGCTGGTGGTAAATTTGACAAAGATACTTATAAGGTCTCAGGCGGTCTTCACGGCGTTGGTGTATCTGTTGTAAATGCCCTTTCTAAAAAGCTAATCGTAAATATCAAACGTGATGGCAAGCTTCACAGACAAGAATTTGCAAAAGGCATCCCTCAAAGCGACCTTGAAGTGATAAAAACTACAAACCGCACAGGCACGCAAGTTGAGTTTTGGCCAGATGATAGCATATTTGAAGTGACTGAATTTAACGATGAAATTTTAACTAAAAGATTTCGCGAGCTAGCCTATTTAAACCCAAAGATAACTATAAATTTCAAAGATCAAAGAAATGGCAGAAGCGAGAGCTTTCATTTTGAGGGCGGATTAGAGAGCTTTGTGACTGATATGAATAAGGCAAACGCTGTCAGCAAAGCGGTCTCATTTAGCGGCGGCGAAGATGACGTTATGGTTGATTTTGCGCTGCTTTATAATGACACTTATAGTGAAAATTTACTAAGCTTTGTAAATAATATCAAAACTCCAGATGGCGGTACGCACGAGGCTGGCTTTAGAGCGGGCCTTACAAGAGTTATCACAAACTACGTTCAAGCAAACGCTGCTGCACGTGAAAAAGATACAAAGATAACTGGTGAAGATATCCGCGAGGGACTTATCGCAGTTGTAAGTGTAAAGGTGCCAGAGCCGCAGTTTGAGGGACAAACAAAGGGCAAACTAGGTTCAAGCTACGTAAAACCTATCGTTCAAAAGATGGTTTTTGACGTGCTTACAAAGTATTTTGAAGAAAATCCTATCGAAGCAAGAGCGATAATGGATAAAGCTCTAATGGCAGCTCGTGGTAGAGAAGCTGCTAAAAAAGCTAGGGATCTAACTCGTAAAAAAGAGAGCATGAGCGTAGGCACACTCCCTGGCAAACTAGCTGACTGCCAGAGCAAAGACCCAGTCATCAGCGAGCTATATCTAGTGGAGGGCGACTCTGCGGGCGGTTCTGCAAAGCAGGGACGTGATAGAGTTTTCCAAGCGATATTGCCGCTTAAGGGTAAAATTCTAAACGTTGAAAAGGCAAGACTGGATAAAATTTTAAAGTCTGACGAGATAAAAAATATGATAACAGCGCTAGGCTGCGGTATCGGAGATGAATTTGACGCTGAAAAGCTTAGATATCATAAGATCATCATCATGACCGATGCCGACGTCGATGGTAGCCACATCCAGACGCTACTTTTAACATTCTTCTTTAGATTTTTAAATAAAGTTGTAGAAAACGGCCACATCTACCTAGCTCAGCCGCCACTTTACCGCTATAAAAAAGGTAAAAAAGAAATTTATCTAAAAGATGAAAAGGCACTAAACGAATTTCTTATCGAAACTGGCATCGAGGGCGTTGATATTGAAGGCATCGGTAGTGCGGATTTGATTGATTTCTTAAAGATCGTTGCAGCTTATAGAAGCGTCTTAAAAGAGCTTGAAAAACGCTTTAACGTTCTTTCAGCGATCCGCTATATGATAGAAAATCCAGACATCGTCTCAAAAAGTTACAATGAAATTTTTGAAATTTTAAGAGACTTCTTAAAAGCTGAGGGTCATAACATATTAAACCACTATGTTAGCGAAGATGAGGTTAGAATTTACGTCCAAACAGAGAGCGGCCTAGAAGAGCTTGTGGTAAATGAAAATTTATTTACAAATCCACTCTATGAAGAGGCGCTTTACATCAGCCAAAAGATAAAAGAGCGTGGATTAGACTTGCATAGTGACGTTATCGACGTGCTTGATGAAGTAGAGAAAAATGCGAAAAAAGGTGCATATATCCAGCGCTACAAAGGTCTTGGTGAGATGAACCCTGAACAGCTTTGGGAGACAACTATGAACCCTGAGAACAGAAGACTTTTAAAGATCGATATAAATGATGCTATAAGTGCGTCTGACACGTTTAATCTCTTCATGGGTGATGAGGTCGAGCCAAGAAGAAACTACATCCAAGACCATGCAAAAGACGTTAAACACTTAGATATATAAAAGGTGATCAAATTTAAATTTGACCTGGTTAGTAAAAATATAAAGGATAAAAAATGAGCGAAGAGCTAGAGATAGAGATGAAATACGGCGAGAAAATTTTGAAAGAATTTGACGTAGAGAGTGACCTTGAGGTCTGGGAAAATAAGCAAACAAGGGACTATGTCATAAAGATCACTCTGCCTGAGTTTTGCTGCCTTTGCCCTCGCTCTGGTTATCCTGACTTTGCGACCATATACCTTGAGTACATCCCAAATAAGCTAGTTGTCGAGCTAAAAGCGATAAAACTTTATATAAATAGCTTTATGAACCGCAACATCAGCCACGAAGATAGTATAAATGAAATTTACTCTGTTTTAGAAAAAAAACTAGAGCCAAAATTTATGAAGATAGTTGGCGACTTTAACCCACGTGGAAACGTCCATACAGTTATCGAGATCAGCTCTGATCTAGTGGTAAAAAAGCCAGTTGAGGAGAAAGAATTTACTCCAAGAACTAGAGAAAGAAGTAGCTTTGGCGATAAGCCACGTGAAAGACGTAGCACGAGTGATCGTGGCAGTAGCAGGGGCAGCAGTAGGGCTGGTGGCAGCAGAGGTGGCAGAGATGATAAATTTCAAAAAGATGACAAGCCAAGAAGAAGCTCAAACAAAGAGGGCTTTAGAAAGATAAGCTACGCCGATGATAAGAAGCCAAAAGTAGTCAAAAAGGATAAATAATGATAAGTGCTAAGCTTATAGAACATATCTTTAAAGCAGCATCTATATCACGTTGGAACGACTATCCAAAGATGACAAATTTAGTCGAGCTTGACAAGCAGGCTCATAAATTTATCATCGCTTATTTCATAGCAAAACAAGAACAAAATGCCGACATGAACTACATCATCGAGGCTGGAATTTTTGAGTTTTTAAGCAGGGTCGTAGTCACAGACATACGCCCTGACGTCTTTCACCACATCCAAAAGACAAAAAAAGAGCAGATAAATAGCTGGGTTTTAAGTAACCTTGAGACGCTCATCTCAGATATCGAGGGAGGCGAGTTTTTAGAGAGATTTAAAAACCACTATAAAAATGACAAAAGTCACGAAAAAGAGCGCCTCATACTAAAAGCGGCGAGCTACCTTGCCACGAGGTGGGAATTTTCTATCGTCTATCAAACGAGCCAGTTTTTAAGTTATATCGACGAGCTTAAGGCGAAGGTTGAGGAAGAGATGGAGGATTATTATGAGCTAATCGGCGTTAGAAAGATCGCTATGAATCAAAAATTAGCCCGTCTTGTTGATCTAAGTGGTAGGTTAAGATTTCAAAAGCGCTGGGCACAAACGCCTCGTATCCCTGAAACTGCGGTCTTAGGACATATGCTAGTTGTTGCGATACTTAGCTATTTTTACTCACTAAAAGCAAAAGCTTGTAAAAAACGTCTAGAAAATAACTTCTTTTGCGCACTATTTCACGACCTACCAGAGAGCCTTACAAGGGATATCATAAGCCCTGTAAAATACGGCGTAAAGGGGCTAAATGAGATCATCAGCGAGTATGAGATGAGGCTTATTGATGAGAGGATTTTGCCATTTGTGCCAGAAAAGATCAGAGATGAGTTTAGCTACATCCTTGGTATCAGAAAAGATGGCGAGAAATTTATAAAAGATGAGTTTGAAAATAGGACTTACGAGCGCAAGATCATCTGCCACGAAGGGACTATGGAGAACGTAAATGAGGATAAATTTAACCCAATAGACGGCAAAGCGCTAAAATACTGTGACAAGCTCTCAGCCTACATCGAAGCTGGAATTTCCATAAGCTACGGCGTCAAGTCAAAAGAGCTAACCGATGGCTTTAATAATATGTATAAATTTTTTAGCGAAAAACCTAAGATCGACGGAGTGGATTTTTTAGAAATTTGCGATGATTTTAATGAGCATTTTGGTTTAGAAAGACCCCCTCTCAGATGACTGCGGCACACACTTAATACAAGTGCTCTGCTGTGTTCCCACCCTGAAGCGGTGCTCATAAAAAGCATTGCACAGGTCTAAGAAGGAGCTTCGCAATCATACAAAAACTATACTTAAATTTAGTTTTATAGTTACATTTTTAAAAATTTAGCTTTAAGAGTATATAATCTCACATAAATTTCACCAAAAGTAGGGCAATGCCAGGAAAGATCAAACTTCGTTTTTTATCGGCTTTTAGGGATTTTTTCATCTATCATCACAAGTCTTTAGAGTTTCGTGCAAAAATTTTTGCTGCTATGATTTCAGCTAAATTTGACCCAGACGAGGATGATTTTTACGTTTTAAACGACATCGTAAGTGAAATTTACGAAAACGATCAGACTAGAAAAGACTTCTTAATCCAAACCGTTAGAGAGTACGTCGCAAGGGTCAAAAGAAACGATAGGATCACGCTTGACACGCTTCTTTTATGCATAGATAAAGATATGAAAGACCACAAAAGATACGCTAAAAAGATAGACTTTTCGCACCTTCGCCGCTTGATGAGTGGCTGCGAGGAGGAAATTTTAGTCCAGCAAAGGGTCTATGAGTTTTTGATAAATGAGGTCAAACTCTATTCGCAAAACGCTTAAATTTCACTCTAAATTTAATCAAAATTTTTCGTGGCTTGTAGCTAAATTTTCTCGTTTCTGACCTTGTTTTTTCTATTTAACTCGCTAGTTTAGGTGATTTATGACTAAAAATTCGAAACAAAACTTCATAAGCTAAATTTACATTGATAATTGCATTATTTTTTGATAAAGCTGTTACTAAGATAAAAAATAAGCGCATAGATTAGTCCGCTTGTGATGAGTGGGACTGGTTGCACTTTCTTGGCGTCGCTTGCTTGTGCTACCTTGCAAAGGGAAAAGAGCTTAGAGGAGGCCATAGGGCTTTCAAAAGAGTATATCTGCTCCATTATAAAAGAGAGTATCGACACAAAGCTAGGCGCAAAAAAACGCCTACTTTGGCACGGAGCGAAGTAAATTTAAACTGTTTTTTGCACTGCGGCTGAGTGAGTTATGATATCGTGTAAATTTAGCTTGTCTTTTCTAAAAAAGCAAAGGCAAAGTCCGATGATGCTAAAGCCAGCAAACGCAAAGCAAATTTGGCGCAAGATCGCGTGAAAAAGGCCTAGTTTTTTGCCAGTTTGTAAATTTATGAGATAAATTTCTTGCGCTTTGTAGCCCGGAGTCTGTGCCTTTATGCTAAAAAATAGACACATTATAAATGAGATGAGGCTATTTGCGCCAAAGATCGCAAGCTGGTTTTGCAAAAACGCCTCTTTGCCGTCAAGCAAAAGGTAGGTCGTGGCGTAAAGTATCGGCATACCGATGATGAAAAGATCGATGATAAAGGCCTTTACTCTAGCCCAGATCGTTGCGATTTTTGCCTTTTGTTTTGCCAAGTTATTTTCCTGTGTTTATGTAGATACGGCTAAATTTCTCCCAGTCATATAGGTAGATAAGACAGTCGATCACCTCGCAGCTTTCATCGTAAAGATCGCCGTCCTCGCCGTTGTCTTGCATGATAGGCAGCATGCCTGATCCTCTCGAGACCTCACACCAATACTCATAAAAATCAAGCTTTTTGATATCGCTCTCTAGCACGCCAAACATGTCTAAAAACTGATAAACGCTAAGGTCAAAAAAGCTCTTATTTTCAGTTTTTTGCAGGTGTTTTACACTATTTGTGTGCATCAAACTAGCTCAACGCCTTTGCCACTTACCACTTCGCCGATCACGTAGCCATCGCTATTTGCTAGCACAGCATCTACGTTTTCTTTAGGCACAACAAGGATCATGCCAACACCCATGTTAAAGGTCCTCATCATCTCGCTTTCTTCTACTTTTTGTGCGAGGATTTTAAAAATTTCAGGCGTTTTTACAGCGCTTTTTTGCACCTTCGCACCAAGCCCAGCAGGGAAAACTCGAGGCAGGTTTTCAACTATGCCACCACCAGTTATATGCGCCATTGCGGTGATCTTATCTTTTAATTTTAAAAAGTCGCTCACGTAAATTCTAGTTGGCTCAAGAAGGACGTCGATGAGTGTTCTATCGCCCACTTTTTCGTCAAATTTTAGCCCAAGCTCGCTTACTACTTTTCTTGCAAGAGAGAAGCCATTTGAGTGCAGGCCGCTGCTTGGAAGTGCGACTAAAACGTCGCTTGCTTTTACAAATTTACTCCTATCGATCTCGTCAGCCTCAGCGATACCCACGGCAAATCCAGCAAGATCAAAGTCGCCCTTTTCATACATCGACGGCATCTCGGCTGTCTCACCACCGATAAGCGCGCACTGAGCCTTTTTGCAGCCATTTGCGATGCTTTTTACCACCTCTTTGGCGCTTTCTATCTCAAGCTTTGCAGTCGCGTAGTAGTCGAGGAAAAAGAGTGGTGTGGCGAAGTTGCAGATGAGGTCATTTACGCACATAGCGACTAGATCCTCGCCAACGCCCTCAAATTTCTTAGCGTCGATAGCTAGGCGAAGCTTCGTGCCAACGCCGTCTGTGGCACCTAAAATGGCTGGATTTTTATATCCGCTTGGTAGTCTCACCGCACCTGAAAATGATCCGATGCCGCCTATGACGTTTGGTGTTTGCGTAGATTTTACGAAAGGCTTGATCGCCTCAACAAAGCTATTTCCAGCATCTATATCAACTCCGGCATCTTTATAACTTATCATTTTCGCCCTTTTGGTTATTTTTTAAAACTTTAGCCAAAAGTTGCTAAAATTGTTATCAATTTTCAAAAATGGAGCGATTTTGCAGAAATTTCCAAATGCCTACGTCATCGCAGGCTCGATCGCCAGCGGCAAAAGCACGGTTGTAAATTTACTAAAAGAGCGAGGTTTTAGCGTGATCGATGCGGACTTGATTGCGCACGAACAGCTTGAAATTTGCAAATGCGAGATCGTTAGAGAGTTTGGCGAGCAAATTTTAGATGAAGCTGGCAAGATAGATCGCAAAAAGCTTGGCGCTATCGTCTTTCGTGAGCCAAAAAAGCTTAAAAATTTAGAGCAAATTTTGCATCCAAAGATAAAGGCTGAAATTTTATCAAAGGCCTTGCAGCTTGAGTGCTTGGGACAGGTTTATTTTGTCGATATCCCTTTATTTTTTGAAAAAAAAGAGCGTTACGCTGAGTTTAAAAATGTAGTTGTGATATACGCTCCAAAAGAGCTTTTGCTAAGCCGTCTAATGAGCCGAAACGCTCTAAGCTTAGAGGATGCAAAGGCTAGAGCAGAGCTTCAGATGGACATCGAGCAAAAGAAAAAAATGGCAAAATTTGTTATCGATAATAGCAATGACAGGGAGAATTTAGAGCTGGAGCTAGAGAAATTTTTAAAGCAGATCGGCGCTATTTCTTGATAAATTTACTAGCAAATTTATATGTTTGCATGGCCTCTTTACTACCCAAATCCCAGCTATCAAGCTCGGCTTTTACTAAATTTGGAAATTTCTTACTTATATCTTTTAAGGCATTGCCAACTGATTTTCTAAGATACTCGCTCGCACTATTTTTTAGACTAGAAAGCCGCCTAATGGCCTCATCTGGGTTATCTTTAAAATAGGGCCTACTAGTCCATATCCTAAGGCCCTCACTCACGGCTCTTTTTGCATTTGTGTTGCCATTTTCTAGCCACTCATCGATGGTTAAAAGTGCTTGCTCGTAGCCAACTTTTTTACAAAACTCATCAAACGCCTTTGCTAAAATTTCTTGAACTCGCCAGTTTTCATCCTTTGAAACCTGATCTCTCATAAACGTCAAAATTTCTTCACGATCCGATAGGTATCCAAAGAGAAAGACGGCGTACATCCTGACTTGATAGAGCTTTGAGCTGTATGCTAGACGCGCCAGCTCTTTGCAGTGCTCAGCTCCATTTGCTTTATAGTCAGCCAAAGCCCTTTTTTCTTGCTCTTTAAAGCCATTTTCTATCAAAGAAAACTCTTTTTCTAAATTTAAGATGTAGCTCTTCAAGGTGGCTCCTTTAATTTTATTAACAACTCTTACTTAAATTTTAGTAAAATCACGCAAAAAATAAAAGGACAGCTCATGCAAGTCTCAAAGTACAACGCCAGCGGCAATGATTTTGTCATATTTCACACATTTTTAAGCAAAGATAGAAGCGAGCTTGCAAGGCAAATTTGCAGCCGAACAAACGGCGTGGGAGCTGACGGGCTCATCGTGCTTTTGCCTTACGAAAAGGGCGTGAAATGGGAGTTTTACAACAGCGACGGAAGCTACGCTGCGATGTGTGGCAACGGCTCGCGTGCGGCTGCTAGATATGCCTATCTAAACGGCCTTGTAAGTTCAAGAGAATTTGCCTTGCTAACTGGTAGCGGCGAGGTGATGGCAAGTGTGAAAGGTGAGTGCGTTGAGGTCGTGCTAACAAGTCCAAAAATCTTAAGCGAACCGCTAGATGAAGGTGGCAAAACTTGGTACTTTTACGATACTGGCGTGCCACATCTTGTAAATTTCACACAAAATTTAGATGAATTTGACGTCAAAGAGTGCAGGGCGCTTCGTCAAAAATACAATGCAAATGTAAATTTAGCCAAATTTGATGGCGGAGTTTTAAAGGTGAGAACCTATGAAAGGGGCGTGGAGGACGAGACGCTAGCTTGTGGCACTGGCATGGCGGCTTGCTTTTACGGCGCTACTTTAAATTTAAATGCAGCGCAATGTCTAAAAGTCTATCCAAAAAGCGGCGAGGAGCTTGGTCTTAGGCTGGAAAAAGGTAAAATTTTATTTAGCGGAGCAGTGAAACACTGCTTTGATACGAGTATTGAAATTTAGCTATTTTTGCTGCTGGGTAGTTAAATTTGGCTAGTAGTTTGTAAAAGTCGCGGGCTAAATTTCATATCAAATTTTGTATAAAACAAAGAGTTTTTAGAGTTTTTGTTATTAAATTTTAAAGTGTATAAAAAAAGATCTCCGCCGAAGCGGAGAAAAGGTGTTATTTCAAAGCATCTTTTGCTTGTTTTGCAAGTGCCGCAAATGCCTTCGCGTCATTCATAGCTAGATCAGCTAAAATTTTTCTATCAAGTTCTATGTTAGCTTTGTTTAAGCCGTTGATAAATCTTGAATAGCTAATGTCGTTTAGTCTGCAAGCTGCGTTGATACGAACGATCCATAAACGTCTGAAATCACGTTTTTTCTGGCGTCTGTCGCGGTATGCGTAAACTAAACTTCTCTCTAGTTGCTCTTTAGCTTTTCTAAAGTGTTTATGTCTAGCACTGAAAAAGCCACGTGCTAGCTTTAAAACTTTCTTATGGCGTCTTCTTCTAACTACGCCTGTTTTTACTCTTGCCATATTTATCCTTTTACAAATTGGCGCTCACAAAGTGAGTCTTGCCCCTAAATTTGGGGGAGTTTGAATGACTTTTTGTCAAAAACTTAAATCTACAGCTGCTTATACGCCGAGCATTTTGCGAACGGCTGGGACATTTGTGCTGTCCACGTATTGTGGGCCACGCAAATCTCTCATACGCTTACTAGGTTTTTTTGTTAAGATATGGCTTCTAAAAGCAGAGCCTCTTTTTATCTTATTTTTACCTACTTTAAAGCGCTTAGCAGCACCGCGAACGGTTTTCATCTTTGGCATGCTAATCCTTTTTGAAATTTTATACGCAAGTGCGTAAGATTTGGATTATAGCGAAAAATCCTTTAGAAAATTTAAATT
>NZ_POYX01000068.1:0-10148 GCF_002913865.1 Campylobacter concisus | reverse complement strand
GTTATAATATCCCATCAAAAATAAAAGGGATATTTTTTATCCGAATTAAGGTTTTAAATTTGAGAGTATATTTAGACAATAACGCCACAACGATGGTTGATCCAGAGGCTTTTGAACTTATGAAGCCGTTTTTTTGCGAAAAATACGGCAATCCAAACTCACTTCACAAATTTGGCTCAGAAACCCACCCAGCGCTAAGAACAGCGCTCGATCAGCTCTACGCTGGCATAAACGCAAAAGATAGCGATGACATCGTCGTTACCTCATGTGCGACCGAGAGCAACAACTGGGTTGTAAAAGGCATCTACTTCGACAAGATCGCAACTGGCGAGAAAAAACGCATCGTAACAACCGCAGTCGAGCACCCAGCCATTTTAGCAACTTGTAAATTTCTAGAAAAATATGGCGTGGAGCTTACAGTTTTAGACGTAAATAGCGATGGTATCGTTACTCCAGAGCAGCTAAGGGCTGTCATGGACGAAAATGTCGCACTAGTTGCCATAATGAGCGCAAACAACGAAACTGGCATGATCTTTCCTATAAAAGAGCTTGCCAAAGTCGCTCACGAATACGGCGCATTATTTCACACTGACGCTGTGCAAGCAGTTGGCAAGATAAAGATAGATGTTCAAGACCTAGACGTTGATTTCCTAAGCTTTTCAGCACATAAATTTCACGGACCAAAGGGCGTTGGAGCGTTATTTATAAAAAATAGCATGCCACTAAGCAGCTTGCTTCACGGCGGCGAGCACATGGGCGGACGCAGAAGCGGCACGCTTGACGTACCAGGCATCGTTGGCATGGGCAAGGCACTTGAGCTGGCAAATAAATTTATGGATTACGAGCACTCACACGTTCGTCGTTTGCGTGACAAACTTGAAGACGCACTACTGCAAATTCCTGATGTTAGCGTCGTTGGCAAAAAAGAGCAACGCGTGCCAAACACCATCCTAGCATCTATCAAAGGCGTCGAGGGCGAGGCTATGCTTTGGGATCTAAATAGAGCTGGCATAGCAGCATCTACCGGCTCTGCCTGTGCAAGCGAGACGCTAGAGAGCAACCCTATCATGGAAGCTATCGGCGCTGACAAAGAGCTAGCCCACACCGCACTTAGACTCTCACTTTCTAGGTTTAACACCGAAGAGGAGATCGAATACGCGATCGAACATATAACAAAAGCGGTAAATAGGCTAAGAAGCATATCAAGCACCTTCGCGTACGCCCCAGAGTGGCATAAGAGTGGATTATAAAATTTAAAGGAAAAACATGGCAAAAAATAACTTAATCGGCGGCTCTATCTGGGATGAATACTCAAAGGTAGTGCAAGATAGGATGAATAATCCTAAATTTATGGGCGAGCTAACCGAAGAGGACGCCAAAAAAGCAAACGCAAAACTTATCATCGCTGACTTTGGCGCAGAGAGCTGCGGCGACGCGGTGAGGCTTTACTGGCTAGTTGATGAGAAAACTGACAAGATAATAGACGCTAAATTTAAAAGCTTTGGCTGTGGTACGGCTATAGCTAGCTCTGATACGATGGCTGAGCTTTGCATCGGCAAAACGGTCGATGAGGCGGTAAAGATAACAAACCTTGATGTAGAAAGAGCTATGCGCGACAACCCAGATACTCCAGCTGTGCCACCTCAAAAGATGCACTGCTCGGTTATGGCGTATGACGTTATCAAGGCAGCTGCTGCAAGCTACAAGGGCATAGACCCAGAGCACTTTGAAGATGAGATCATCGTTTGCGAGTGCGCTAGAGTGAGCCTTGGCACGATCAAAGAGGTGATAAGACTAAACGACCTTCATACGGTTGAGGAGATCACGCAATACACCAAAGCAGGCGCATTTTGTAAATCATGCGTTAGACCTGGCGGACACGAGAAAAAAGACTACTATTTGGTTGATATCTTACGCGATACTAGGGCTGAGATGGAGCAAGAGAGGCTTGAAGCTCAGGCAAATGCTCAAGCAAACAACACGCTTAGCGACGTTAGCTTTGAGAGCATGACGATGGTTGGCCAGCTAAAAGCGATTGAATCGATCATCGATAAAGAGATCCGCCCGATGCTTATGATGGATGGCGGAAATTTAGAGATCATAGACATCAGAAACGACAACGGCGAAAATATCGACGTTTATATCCGCTATCTTGGCGCTTGCTCAGGCTGTTCAAGCGGTTCGGCTGGCACGCTTTATGCGATAGAAAATGTCTTACAAGAGAGCCTAAGCCCAAAAATCAGGGTCATGCCTATATAAATTTATCGAACGGCTTCTTTTGGAGCTGTTCGCTTCCCTCCTGTTAAATTAAATTTACCACCTAGACAATTTAAATTTAACTCAAATTTATACTTTTAAAAATTTCAAAATTTCGCTTCTAGTCTGCGCCAAATCGCCCACAAATTTCTTCTCAAACTGCGATCGATTAAAGGTTCGCTGACGCTTAGCAAGTTGGGCTGTATGCGTGGCGATAAGCGTTTCTAGCTCACTTTTTGAAATTTCACCCTCCAAAAACTGCTTGCACTCTTTTAGACCTATTGATTTTAGGGGTTTTGGCTCGCTTTTATACTTCTCAAATAAAAACTTCGCCTCATCTATCAAGCCCTCATCTAACATATTTTTCGTTCGCTTTGCTATGCGAGCTCTAAGCTCCTCTTTATCCCATAAAATTTCAAATATCGCAAGCTCTTTTATGACGCTCTCTTTGGTATTTTGCTTTAGCCAAACGCTTGGAATTTGGCCGCTAAATTTATAAATTTGATACCATTTTTCGAGACGATAAGAGTCGTTTTGGCTAAATTTACCTGCAAACTCAGGGTCGTTTTGTAAAGCTAGCTTGTAAATTTCCTCGTTGCTTAAATTTATCTCGCATTTTGGCACATCTGGTGCAAGGCCGCTAAGCATCGCCTTTAGATAAAAGCCGCTTCCACCTGTGATGATGAGTGGGCAGCCTTGCGAGCGCGCAAATTCTTTTGCATTTTTGTAAATTTCAAAAAATGCCCCAACGCTAAAATCCTCATCAGGATAAATTTCATCCACCCCAAAGTGCCTCACGGCCTCTAGCTGCCAAGGCTTTGGCTTTGCACTGGCTATGTCTATCTCTTTATAAAGTGCGAGTGAGTCAAGGCTTAAGATAACTCCACCAAATTCCTTTGCTAGCTCAAAGGCTAGATCACTCTTGCCGCTTGCCGTGGTGCCAATTAGTGCTAGTTCTTTAAACAAATTTAGCCCTCGTAAAGTGAGCTAAAAAGTAAAATTTCATCGCTATCTTCGTTGCTTTTGCCCTCTTTTATAAGATCAGCCAAAACGCCTGCAAAATACGGTGCAAAGCTTAGTTCATTTAGCCCATACGCTTGATTATAGAGTAAATTTTGATATGTCTCATCACGTCCAAGAGCTGGCTTGTCGTTTGAGCTAAGAAGCACGAAATTTGCCCTAAAACTAGGCTCTTTTAGCTCGCTTATGCCAAGGTGCGTCTTTAGCTCGTTTAAAAATGCGTTGATCTTTTCTGTTTTTACGAGCGTATCGATAGCGCCCACTTGTAAATTTGTGATGATCGTGACGCCATTTTTGGTTGGATAAATTTTTGCAAACATATCTTTTAAAATGATCGGTTTTTTAGGTATCTGATCTTCGTTTAACACAAGGTCTATGGTGTAAAATTTAGCCAAAATGGCGCTTAAATTTGTCCCAAGCTTACTTGAAAGCTCCAAATTCTTGCTCGCCACGACAAAGCTATCGGCCTCGTACTCGCCAGCTGCGCCAACAGCCTTTTGCACGGCTTGCCCCTGCGTTTTTAGCTCATAAATTTCATCATTTATAAACTGCACTCCAAGCTCATTTAGCTCGCTAACAAGTGCGTTTCGTAGCTCTTTAACATCGATGCTCGCGTTTTTAGCTAAATTTAGCGCCCCTTTTATATTTTTATTTATCAGGCCAAAATTTGCTAGCTCACTATCCACGCTTAAAATTTCTTGCTCGCTATCAGCGACCCTTGTCTCATCAAGCCTCTTTTTAAAGCTCTCATCCTCGCTAAAGATGAGATAAACGCCACTCTCATCAAAATTTATCTGCGGATATTTTTCGTTTAGCTCTTTTAAAATTTCAAAGCTCTTTTGTCCAAATTTCTTAAACAAAATTCTCATCTTTTTATCGTGAGCCTTTGTTGATTTAAGCGTAAAATTCGCCATCCAAGCTCTAAAATTTTCATTTAGGCAAAGCGCTATATCAAGCTCGCTTTTTTTACTAACTAGTCCCAAAAACGAGCTAGATATCGCTCCATCTCTTGCGAGCGCTGGGATGTTAAATGGGGTTAAAATTCCGCTCTCAAACTCATCTTTTTGGCTACTAATAACTAAAATTTCCTCACCCTTTTTAGCTAGCTCAAGTGCCGTAAATAACGCACTAAAACTATCTCCTATAATCGCTATTTTACTCATCATAACCCTTCATTTTAAATTACTCTCGCAATGATAATATAAATTTAGATTTAAAGCAAAATGGTGTAAAATCAGACACTTTTTAAAAAGATGGAAATTTATATGATCAAAAAGCTAAAAGATATCGCAGAACTCATCGTTTTTAAGCATTCGGTTTTTGCCCTGCCATTTATCTTTGTGGCGATGATAGTTGCGAGCAAGATAGAAAATGGCTCGGCTTGGTTTGGCTTTAAACTACTTATTTTAGGCACTCTTTGTGCGGTTAGTGCTAGAAATTTCGCCATGGCGTTTAATAGATACCAAGACGAGGACATCGACAAGCTAAACCCACGCACCGCAAGCCGTCCAAGCGTAGATGGGCGCATCGGCAAGGGCAATATGCAGCTTTTCATCGCAGCAAACGCGTTTATCTTTATCATCTGCGCTTATTTTGTAAATTCGCTCGCATTTTGGCTGAGCTTTCCTATCCTAGCCATTCTTGGCGGATATTCGCTATTTAAGCGATTTAGCGAGCTAGCGCACTTGGTGCTAGGCCTTAGTCTTGGACTTGCTCCTATCGCTGGCGTGGTCGCGGTGAGCGCTGCCATACCGCTTTGGAGCGTGCTACTTTGCCTTGGTGTGACATTTTGGGTGGCTGGATTTGACCTGCTTTACTCGCTTCAAGATATGAAATTTGACCAAGAAAACAAACTCTTTAGCATACCAGCCATTTATGGTGACAAGGCGACACTATTTTTATCAGCCATTTTTCACGCCTTAGCTTTTATACTCTGGCTACTTTTTGCTTGGGCGGCTGGGCTTGGAGCGATGGCGTTTTTTGGCATTGTGGTAAGTGGCGTGATATTATTTTTCGAGCATAGGATCGTAAGGCGCGACTTTAGCAAGATAGATCGGGCATTTTTCACACTAAATGGCTACTTGGGAATTTTATTTTTCATCTTTGTTTGGATCAGTGTATTATGAGCGAAGTAAGGCTTTTTAAAGCACCTCTTAGCATGGTTTATGAGTGCGACAGCTCGGGAGATGAGAAATTTTTAAGAGAATTTAACTCTATCTTGCCAGGCGACGAAGATGCGCTTGGAGCGTGGCTAAAACGTGCAAAATCACGCGGCGAGACCAAAGAGAGCGACCAAGTCTTGCTAACGCTTGTCATCGAACTTCATAGAAAGATCGATGCGCTTAGTGATTATATAAAAAACGAGCACAAACAATACTTGCCACTAAAAGAGAGCGCAGATATCGATGAGATCGGCTTTACGCATATAAAAATAAGCGAAGATAAATTTAAAAAAGATGAAATTTACTACGCAAGGATCGTGATGCCTATCTTTCCAAAGAGAAATTTGAGCCTTTATCTAAGGGCGGAGGATGAGAGGTTAGCAAAGATAGAGAACATGCACGAAGAAGATGAGGCCGACTGGAACGCTTACGTGACGGCTAGAGAGCGTGTGATGATAAGAGAGCTTAGAGCGAATTCGTAAAGGAAAAATATGGAAATTTACATTTTTTTAGGTTTTGGTATCGTTTTAGCGATAATAATAGCTTTGATATTTATAAAAGATAGCGAGACAAATAAGAAATTTGCAAGGTATGAGCGTGCCATAGAGAGCGCCATGCAAGAAAACTACAATCTCAAAAAGCAGCTAGTCGCACTAGCAAGCTTTAAGCCTGATGATGACGAGCAGCTAAAAGATGTAAAAGATGAGCTAAAAGAGCAGATAAACGAGCAGATAAATGAAAAAATCGTGCCGATAATCCGCGCTATAAAGAGCATAGAGCGAGTGATCGATGACTTTGCAAACGAGCAAAAAGATAGGATGTTTAACCTTGAAGAGCGAACAAGAGATATCAATAAAATCACCCCAAGCGTTATCAACGAAGAAGAGCAAATTCTAAAGATGTTTAAGGACGGAAAGAGCGCAGCCATGATCGCTAAAGACCTTCACGTGGGTATGGGGCGAGTTGAGTTTGTGCTTAAATTTCATAAATTAGCCTAAATTTATAGGCTAATTTTAAAAGACAAAACTACTCTTAAACTGCAAAAATTAGCTTAAATTTTTATTTAGATTTAAATCTTTTAACCTATAATTGAAAATTAAAAAAAGCTCTAACCAAGCTTAAAAAAAGGTGCTTTATGCTCAAAGATAAATATGGTCAGGTTGTTGATTATTTAAGAAGTTCCGGGACGCAGCGCTGCAATTTTAGATGTAGATATTGCATGCCTACGACACCATTTAGTTGGACGCCAAAAGAGAATTTACTAACATTTGAAGAGCTATTTTTATTTGTAAAAGTAGCTATCGACGAGGGTGTGAAAAAGATCAGGATCACAGGCGGTGAGCCACTCGTGCGCAAGGACCTTGACGTCTTTATAAAGATGATAAGCGATTATAAGCCAGACATCGATCTAGCGCTTACAACAAATGGCTTCATGCTGCCACACTTTGCCAAAAGGCTAAAAGACGCTGGGCTAAAGCGCATAAATATGTCGCTTGATACGCTAAATGAGCAGAAGGCTAAATTTATCGCTCAAAAGAGCGTTTTGCATGAGGTTTTGGCTGGCTTTGAGGCGGCACTTGATGCTGGGCTAAAGGTCAAGATAAACACCGTCGCGCTAAAAGGCTTTAACGACGATGAGCTAGTAAATTTGCTTGAGTTTGCCAAATTTAGAAACTCTCAGATCAGGTTTATCGAATATATGGAAAATTCGCACGCCAAAGAGGATCTAAAAGGGCTAAAAAGCGATGAAATTTTGAGTATCATCTCGCAAAAATATAACATCACAAAAGATGAAAAACTGCCAAACGCACCTGCGTCTATTTATAGGCTTGATGACGGCTATAAATTTGGCATCATCGACCCTCACAAACACGACTTTTGCGAGAGTTGCAACCGCATCAGACTAAGCGCTGAGGGGCTTTTGATACCTTGCCTTTATTTTGAAGACGCACTAAGTATCAAAAAAGCAGTTGCAAATGGCGACATCGTCGCAGCAAGCGAGATCTTAAGACAAGTGCTTGCCAACAAGCCAAAAGAGAACAAATGGGCGCTAGGAGCTGAAAACGAAACCTCTTCAAGGGCCTTTTACCAAACTGGTGGTTGATGAGCAAAGAGCTAGAATTAGTTGAGGCATTTTTAAGCATCCAAGGCGAGGGCGCTTATCAGGGCAGGCTCGCCATATTTTTACGCTTTTTGGGCTGCAACCTAAACTGCTCTGGCTTTGGCGTAAAGACCTTGTCTTTAAAAACAGGCGAAGAGCTTTTGGGCTGTGATAGCATAAGAGCCGTTTTTAAGGGACATTTTCACCACAAAAGATATAATGCAGATCAAATTTTAAGCATAGTTGATGGGCTTTGTAAAGGCTTAGAGCAAAAGCCGATCATCGTTTTAACAGGCGGGGAGCCACTCATCTGGCATCAAAATGAAAATTTCATAAATTTGGTAAGAAATTTGCTTATAAATTACGAGGTGCATTTTGAGACAAATGGCACGATCTTGGTTGATTTTGATAAGTTTGAAATTTATAAAAATTGCCATTTTGCACTTGGCGTAAAGCTAGCAAACAGCGGAGTTAGCGAGCAAAAACGCATAAATTTAGATGCTATTTTAGCTATCAAAAATAACGCAAAAAGCAGCTTTTTAAAATTTGTCCTCTCGCGCTTTGACAAAAGCGAGCTGGAGGAAATTTTAGATATAAAAAATAGAGCAAATTTACCCGTCTGGTGCATGGCGATGGGCGCAAATAAAGACGAGCTGGGCAAAAATGCTCTAAAAACAGCGAAATTTGCCATAAAGCATGGATTTAACTACTCAGAGCGTATCCACATCAGGCTTTGGGGCGACAAAGAGGGTGTTTGATGATTATTAGAAAACTTTTTAGATTTGAAAATGCGCATATCGTGAGGTTTTGTAGCTCGAAGCGCTGCAGGACGAGCATCCACGGCCACAGCTACGTGGCTGAAATTTTACTTAGCTCAAATTTTCTTGATAACGCTGGCATGGTCTATGACTTTGGGCTGATGAAGCAAAACATAAAGACGATCATCGATAGCTTTGATCACGCTACGACCATATATTCAGGCGATAGTGACGAATACAAAAACGACCTTAAAAAGCACTCTGCAAGGTGGATCGAGATCCCGCTAAATCCCAGCGCAGAGCAGTTTTGCCGTATATTTTTTGTAATGATCGAGCGGATACTTGAGCTTAGCGTGATGAACAACGGCGAGCGCGAAGTGAAGCTTCATAGCGTCATCGTGCATGAGACTGATACTGGCTATGCGCAGTGCTTCAAAGAGGACGCGACAAACCCACAAATGGGCGAGATAAGGCTTAGTGATATCAAATTTTCTGAGGCCATTATAGACGAGTGGGAAGATAAAAATTTGCTTGAAAAGATGATAAATAAGATAAAAATAGAAAATCCAAAGGACGTTTAATGAAAAAATTTATAACCTCTTTTTTGCTTATAGCTGGCGTATTTTTGGGATGTGGAGATAAAGAAGAGGCCAAAAGTGACGTTAGTGAGCCAGTCCCCAGTGATGTTACGATAGCTCAGCCTGATGCGAACGTAACTATCGACGAGCAGCTCCCACCTGAGCCAGTAGTCGAGGAAAACGAGCCTCCTAAAGAGAAGAAATGAACGAACATTTAGCCTCGCTTTTTGCCTACACTTTGCCATTTCACGTGACATTTTTTTATGTGCTTCTTGCCTTGGCGGTGCTTTATCTAGCGCTTACTCAGCTTGGAGTGAGAAGCAAAAACTACGTGCTTCGCATAAGGTATTTTTTGCCTATTTATCATATGCTACTTAGCTTTTTGGTGCTAACTGGGCTTATTTTGTGGGCATATTATAGCTATGAGCTAAAATTTAACGCCATAAAAATGCTTCTTATCTTGATAGCCCTGATCGCACTTAGCGCCGTTGGATATAAAAGACTAAAGAGATATGCCATTGCTGGCGAGCTAGAGAAATTTAAAAAATTTGCCCTTGTTAAAGGCATTTGCGACATTATTTTGATCATCATAGCAGGGATTTAGATGAAATTTTTATATGATAAAAACGCTGGCGAAGAGCGCCTGAAAATAGTAAATGAGGCCTTTTTACACCTAAAAGCTAGAAGGGTTGAAGCAGGAGAGCGCATAAGTGTTAGAAACCTGCGTGACGGAAAAGAGTACCTCTACGAGATCGATGAGATAGAGCGCAGAAGTGCAAATTTAAGCCTTATCTTTGCCAGCCTAAACAGCGAGCATAAATTTGACTTTACCATCGCTTGGGCGGTCGTTGATCCAAAGACGATCGAAAAGGCACTGCCATTTTTAAATGAGCTTGGCGTTGGCAAGATCGCCTTTGTCTATACTAAATTTTCTCAAGCAAATTTCAAGATCGACCTTGAAAAGCTAAACTACATAAACGCACTTTCATGCGAGCAGTGCGGACGAACGTCGCTAATGGAGTTTGAAATTTATAAAAATTTAGACGAACTAATGAGCGTTTATAAAAATGTCTCAGCCATAAATTTTGGTGGTAAAAATTTAAATGAAAAAAGAGATGATGAGATATTAATAATCGGCCCAGAGGGCGGATTTAGCGAGGATGAGATGGCTAAATTTAAAAATAGCTACGGTCTAAATACAAAAAATATCTTAAGATCACAGACCGCAGTCATATCTGTGGCGGCAAAATTTCTTGCCTAATTTATTTGATTT
>NZ_POYX01000067.1:0-8449 GCF_002913865.1 Campylobacter concisus | reverse complement strand
GCGCAGCTAAAGCAAATTTTGGTTTGGTAGCCAAATTTGACATTTTCTCTCCTTGTAAAATTTGTGCCATTTTGTTTCTATTTTCTTTATGATAATATTAATCATTATTATAATTTATAAATTTATCAAAAACTCAAATGCTTTAAAATCATAAAATTTTTAGCCATTTTTGGCTAGACTAAGAAAAAAATTAAAGGAGAATAGATGTCTAAAGAGTTCAAAGACGCAAACGAATTTAAGGAATTTTTTGAAGAATTTAGAAAAAAAGATAGTTACAAAGATCCAGTTGCTTTTGGCATCGCAAGAGTCGATCGCGGACAAAAAAATAGCGACAAAATTTTGCAGGCAAGTTACGCCGTTGTAAATTATAAAGAGAGCTTTTTAAGTGCAGCTGCCTTTATATATGCCTTGCAAAAGTGCGATGTTGAGGTTGATTTTAGCGCTCACGAGTTCGTAGCCGATCTCACACCAAAGGTAGCAAAAAAGGCTAGCAAGCTCTTTAGCGTCTTTGAAAAAGATATAAAATCACACAAAAACGTGGAGAATTTACACGCTGTAAAGATGGCATTTGATGACGATCTTGAGCTAAATGAGAATAAATTTAAACTTGTATTTTTATTTGAAGATGCAAAGCCACTTAGCGTGGAGACCGTCTATCTCAAGCTCTACTTGATCTCACTTGGCAAGGTCGCACCTAGGACGATCGTGCTTGATGGAGCATTTGGAGTGCTACCAAATGTCGCATGGACTAGCCAAAATATCCCGATCGAGCTTGAGTGGCTAAGAGAGAATGAAATTTCGCTAAAAATGTTTGGCGAGTATCCAGCGATCGTGAGCGTGGATAAATTCCCAAGATTTTTAAGTCACATCATCCCAGCTGATAACACGAGAATTTTAGACGCTGCCAAAGTTCGCATGGGCGCAGCTGTGCATCCTGGCACAGTCGTCATGCCAGGGGCTGCTTATATCAACTTTAACGCAGGCACGACTGGTGGCGTGATGGTCGAGGGCAGGGTCAGCAGCTCTGTCGTAGTGGGCGAGGGCAGTGACGTTGGTGGCGGAGCTAGCATACTTGGCGTGCTAAGCGGCACGAACGGCAACCCTGTAAGCATCGGCAAACACTGCTTGCTTGGCGCAAACTCAGTCACAGGCGTGCCTCTTGGTGATAACTGCATCGTGGATGCTGGCATAGCGGTGCTTGAGGGCACAAAGGTCTATATCTCAGCAAGCGAGCGCGAAAAACTAGCTAAGATAAATCCAGAGTTTAAATTTGAGGCTGAAATTTACAAAGCGCTTGAGCTTGGCGGACTAAACGGACTTCATTTTAGGCAAAATAGCCAAACAGGACAGATCACCGCGAGTGCGAGCAAAAGGGCGATCAAGCTAAATGAGGCACTTCATTAAAAGGAGCTAACATGAAAGTTGGCATTTTGATGTTTGACAAGATAAATTTGTTAAGCTTTGCCAAAATTTATGATTTTTTACATAAATTTGAAGGTTTTAACATCAAAACCTACGCTCTAAAGCCTGAAATAGTCGATGAATTTGGCATTAGACTTCATCCTGAAATTTACGCCGAGAGCCTTTATGGCGTGGATATATTGGTCGTGCCAGATGGCGTCGGTGCGCTTGGACTTAGGTATGATGAGATATTTTTAAGCTGGATAAAAAGCTCGGCGAGCGCGAAATTTAAGATCGGCTTTGACCTTGGCGTGCTCATCCTTGGTGGGGCTGGATTTTTAGAGGATAGAGAGGCCTGCATAAGGGGTGGATACAAAAACGCGCTAAGTGGCTACTGTGAGGTAAATGACGCCAAGATGTGTGAGAGCAGGGGCGTGATAAGTGTTAGTGAATTTGATGATGAGATCAAAGAGCAGCTCGCAAAAATCCTAACTAAAGATAAAATTTAAGGGCTTTGGCTCTTAAATTTTGATAGAAATTTTATCTTTTTAATGAGTTTATAGCTTGACTTATGGCGCTATTTACCGCTTCTAAATGCCACTTTATCCATGCCGTAAAGCCAAAATTTGAATTATTTTCAAGCCTTGTTGTTTGCTCTAAAATTTCATAATAAACTTTTTTATTTGCGTAAATAATGCTCGAGATAGAAAACGGCTCAATGCTTTCACTAGCCAAGCAGTAGTGCGCCAAAGCCATTGTCATGCGTCCGTTGCTGTCATCATAAGGATGGATGATTACAAACCAAAGGTGTGCTAAGGCGCTTTTTACATAGGCGTTTTCGGAGCTTTTATTGATAAAATTTAAAAAATTTCTCATTTCATTTTCTACGCGCTCTGCTGGCAAGGCTTCATAGTGGATTTGCCTATTTTTGAAGGAGCTTGAGACTACGCTCATCTCATCATCTCTAAATTTAGCTCTTTTTATCTTGTGGTTTTTGCTTTGGCTATATTCAAACAAGGCATTGTGCCAGCCATGTAGTCGCTCAAAGTTCATAGGAGCTTTGTTTAAATTTGCATCAAGCATTAGCGAGACTAGATTATCGCTATGTCTAGTCGCATGAGTGTCAGCTAGCCAGTCAAAATTTTCATCTAGTCTCTTTTTTACCGATGAGTGAATGCTTGATCCATTAAGTCTCTCGCCCTCTATGAGAGATGAGCTTATTATTTCATCTTCAAGCGCGCTAATTTGCGCCTTTAAAAGATCGTTTCTGTTGATCTTAAAATTTCGTGATTTTGCTCTAGCCTATTTGCAAGGGTGTCTATTGCGCTTTTGTCGAAAGAGAAATTTGGGTAGTTAGGATGCTATCATATCCAAAGGTTTTGTAATTTTTACTTAATGTATTGAACTTATTTATAGCAGTAAAATTTGATATATGCATTGCTTTTGATTTGTTATTTTGTAAAAATAATTTTTTGTTAGAAAATAGAGCTAAGGAAAGTTAAGGCTAGATAAGATTATCTACCTAGCCTATAATCTCTTCTGGCATCCTTATAACCACGTCTATAACCACGATCAAAACCATCATCGTAGTCGTCATCGTTATAGTAGCCGTCGCGGTAACCACGCTGAAATCTATCATATCCATTTTGATAGTATGGACGGTAGTTAGGCGGATATGGTGCATAGTTTGGATCAACAGGATAGTAGCCATTTGCACGACAACTATCCTCGTCAAATTTTTCTATTCCGTTGCGAAATTTATAGCTTTCTATTTTTTTATCAAAGCTATCAATACTTCTTATGTCGCCATAAATTTTAGCCATTTCTCTTTGATTTATAAGACCACAAAGCCTAGCTTCAACTTTTTTTTCGTAACTCATAGAAAACAAAAAAGTTAATGAACAAAATAAAATGGCTATAAATTTCATATTAATCTCCTACTTTTAGGCTTCCACCTTTGCCAAGACCACCCTTTACGGTTTGTGCTTTGTAATCTTTTAGGGCGATAACTAATTGATTCATCGAATCAAGGAAAGCATTTACAAGTGTTTTTCCCTCAGGTGTTCTTGAATATGCGCCAAGTCCAGCACCAAGAGAAGCGCCAGCGCCGCCACCCATGCCAAAGAAGTCAGTGCTAGAAGCTGAGCCAATGGCTGCTGCTAATTGAACTCCTGAGCGATTTTCTATAAGAACCAATGTGGTTTGTGTCTCTTTTGTTGAAAAACCACCAGCTATAGCACCTGCTGCACTACCAAAAAGTGCTCCAACAACACCGCCTACGCCACCGGTATCTTCATTACTAAAGAAAATTTCAGGACGAATAGTATAATCAGCCGCTACCATTTTGCCTTTGCCAAAGCCAGAACCGCTACGTAGTTCGCCTGATCTATCAAGTGCGCGCTCTTGCATCATATTATCCATCATAGCACCACGTTCAACTATAACAAAACAACCTGTTTGTTGTGCAAGAAGACGCAAAACGGGAATAGTTGATGTAAGCTTATAGCTGCGTGTTAAATATGAATACCAGTCGGAATTTTGGTCTTCATAAAACGCAAGTGTTCCAAGAGTGCTACTACATTTTTCTATTTTAGTATTAGCATTATTGTTGTTGCTTCCAGCAGCACTGCCAGTTACGCCATTGCTATTGCCAGTTGCACAACCACTTAAAAGTAAAACTCCAAGACCTACGCTTAGTAAAGATGAACTTAACTTCATTTTTATTCTTAATGTTTAAGTTAGTCTTAGAATTATATAAGAGTAAATATTATAAAAATATTAATATAAAATTTATGTTTAACAACATAATGCAAAATTATTTTTATGAAAATTTAAGCGGCCAGCAAGATGCCAGCCACATAAATTATTCGACAGTTACGCTTTTTGCGAGGTTTCTTGGCATATCGACATTGTTGCCAAGTCTAACAGAAATTTCAAGTGCAAGTAGCTGAAGCACAAGCATCATCTCGAAAAATTCGCTCATATAGTGATCTTGAACGCTTGTTTTTACGTAGTCATCACTTAGTTCAAACTCAAGCGGACTTATCGCTAGGATATATGCATCTCTTGCAGCAAGCTCTTCGACATTGCTCTTTGCCTTTTCATAAAGTAAATTTTGAGGCATTAAAGCGATCGTAAATAGCTTCTCATCTGCAAGTGCGATAGGACCGTGTTTCATCTCGCCTGATGGATAGCCTTCGGCGTGAAGATATGAAATCTCTTTAAGTTTTAACGCACCTTCAAGCGCAAGCGGATAGAAGATGTCTCTACCGATGAAGAAGAAGCCATGACCGTGCAAATAGTGCTTGCTTAGGCGGTGAAGCTTCTCTTGCAAAGTGTTATCTATATTTAAAATTTGTGGTATATGAAGAAGCGTTTTGATCTCATGATCAAGCTCTTTTTTGCTGATAGATCCCTTTGCAGATGCCATTTGAAGTACAAGCATCCAAAGCACGATGATCTGCGTTGCAAATGCCTTTGTACTTGCCACACCTTTTTCGATGCCAGCGCGAGTTAGAAGCGTGTTATCAGCTAGCCTAACGATAGAAGAGTTATCGACGTTGCAAATCGCAAGTGTCTTTAGCCCAGCTTCTTTTGCTATCCTAAGTGCCTCAAGAGTATCAGCTGTCTCGCCACTTTGTGAGATGACGATAAAAAGCGAGTTTTTGTTTAGATAAGGCTTTCTATATCTAAATTCGCTCGCCACTTCGACCTTTGTTCTAACTTTAGCAAGTCTTTCAAAAAGATAGCTTGCAGTTAGCGCTGCATGATAGCTCGTACCGCACGCACAAAGCACGACATCATTGATACCTTTTAGGTATTCATCGTCTAAATTTTCAAGGGTGACTTTGTGGTTTTTAACCCTGCCCATAATGGTTTCAGATACAACTGCACCTTGCTCGTAAATTTCTTTCTCCATAAAAAATGTATAACCCTCTTTTTGGGCATAGCTCTTATCTTTTGGCAAAGCGTTAAAGGTTATGCTAGCTTTTTTGCCGTGTTTAAAAACAGCTATTTCATCTAAGCTCACATAGCCGTAGTTATTGTCATCAAGATATGCCACTTCGGTTGCGTTGCCAATAAGCGGCGCATCTGATGAGGCAAAATATACCTCTTTTTTGTCACTTTTGCCTATCGCCATAGGAGCGGCATCTTTTGCGAAAAATATCTTATCAGGCGCAGTTTTGGTGATAAGTAGCGTCGCGTATGCGCCTCTTAGCTTTGCAATAGTCGCCTCATAAGCTTTAAATGGGTCTTTTTTCTCTTTTAAAATTTCTTCAAAAAGATGCACGATCACTTCGGTGTCGGTTTGGCTCATAAATTTCACACCCTTTGCCTCAAGCTCATCTTTAAGCTCTTTGTAGTTTTCGATGATGCCGTTATGAACGACAAATGAGTGCTCGCCAAGGTGCGGGTGAGCATTGATCTCAGTTGGTTTGCCGTGAGTTGCCCAGCGTGTGTGACCTATCGCCACGCCAAAGCCCTCTGATGTAAAGTCCTTTGTCTTTAGGGCTAAATTTTCAAGTTTGCCGACCGCTTTAAAGAAGTCGATCTTGCCATCACTCATCACAGCCATGCCAGCGCTGTCGTATCCGCGATACTCAAGCTCTTTTAGACCGCTTAAAATGACCTCTTTTTTCTCTTTATCTCCGATGTATCCTACGATTCCACACATGTTTTACTCGCTTATTAATAAATTTAATATCTCTTCGCCTTTACTCTCAAGTCGCTCGTTTTTCTCGATCAAAAAGAGATTTCTCGTTCTATTTTTAACCGTCTGAATTCTAGCACTCGTGACTTGAAAATGAAGCCTGTCAAAAACACTCATCACATAAGCCATTAGCCCGCGCTGATCTTTTGCGTTGATGCTAAGTTTGGCATAATCTTTTGAGTGATTTAGCTCGAAGTTTATCTCATCTTTGTTAATATTTGGTTTCAAAGGCTCTCTTAAAACCTCGCTATTTAGTGATTTTAGGGCTAAAATTTTAGTATTTTCAAGCTCATGATTTTTTACATTTTGGTTAAAGTCAAGCCTGATATAAAATTTCTTCTCAAAAAGCTCAAATATCTCCATATACGCAAGGTCAAATTTGGCAAATTCATAGAGCAAGGCGCTTAAATTTAGGCTCTTGTTTGTATAAATTTGAATGCTTAAATTTTTACTATTGTTTATGAAAATTTCTGTTTCGTTTAAGCTATCAGCTACTTTGCTTAAATTTATGATCTCGCTCGCGCTATATTTTGTAAAGACCAAATTTGATGTGATCTTGAAAATTTTCTCTTGTAGCTTTGGCTCAAGCGCCAAAAACTCGCTATTTCTTTTTATAGACTGCTCTTTTTTTACCCGCCTTGTCGCTTCATCAAGTAAATTTTCATCGCTAAATGCACTAAGAGAAATTTCATAAAGCTCCCTTAAAAGCTTTGCTGTGTAAGCGTTGTAAAGCCTCTCATTTGTGGCGTTTATCACGCAGTAGCTAAGGATGTAAAGTAGCTTTAAAACCTGCTTGTCGCCAAGCTTTGAGATAAAGGCAAAGATGACGCGCTGCGAGTAGATGTCCTCTCTGTTTGAGACGTTGCTCATTAGGGTGTGGTATTTTATCAAGATGACGCCGATATTGATAGCTTTTTGGCTTAAATTTAGCTTGTTAGCATAGGCTCTAAAGATATTTGCGCCGATATTTGCGTGATCTTTTCCGCCAAGTCCTTTGCCAACGTCATGCATAAGCGTCACGATCTTTAGCATCGTTTTGCCCTCCAAGCAAAGCTCAGCGTAGAGATTTTTTATAAATTTATCTTTTATATTTTCAAGAAATTTGACACTTAAAATGCTATGCTCATCAACCGTAAATTCGTGATAGCCGTCATATTCTGCTAGCTGGGAGATATGCTCCATCGGTTTTATCAAAATTTGTATCATCTGCGCATCTAGTAAGGATTTTAAGATGGCGTAGGAATTTTCTCTTAAAAATATCTTCTTAAACTCGCTTATAGCGCGCTCTAGGCCATCTTTTGTGATGATGGCTCGCTTGATATAAAAGATCGCGCTTATATCAAATTTATAATCCACATCTTTTAGCTCTAAAAGCTCATTTATGAGATCCTCGATGAGCGCTGGCCTTTTGTGAAGCGGCACGTAGATGACGCCATTTATCTCATAAAAGCCATTTTTTAGCCTAGCAAATTTTCTCTGCTCGAAGCTTAGCTCGCTTTTGAAAAATGGCCTGCAAAGCGAAGCCGCGATAAATCTTGAATAAATGGCTACGTTGTTCATCGAGCTTAGCATCTTTTGGCTGATGACGCTCTCGTTATCTTGAAGCTTTTTGGACTTTGTCTGCATGAAATTTGTCGTGATCTCAACACTTGAAGCGCTAAAAGTATCGGTGTTTTGAGTTAAATTTAAAGCACTTAGCAAGCTTAGTAAAAAATCCACATTTAAATTAAAACTTGCGATCTCTTTTTCATTCATCACTTTAAGGGCTTGCGATCTAACCGAAACGTCGCTATCTAGGCAGTTTAGTATGCAGTTTAAGTGGTAAATTTCATCGATCCCGCCAAAGCCACTTTTTAAATTTGGCTCTTGTGCCAAGTAGCTTATGCTAGAAAATGGCAAAAATGCCTTTAAATGGTAGTTTAAAAAGGCTTTTTTATCAAATTCTTTTATCTTTATGATCTCGCTTTTTACTAGGCGGTAGAGGCTTTTTGAGCCGCAGATGTAGCGAAGTTGTGAGGTTTCGCTTTTAAATTTAAGGTCATCTTTGAAATTTATAAAAATTTCATCCACTTCGGCAATTTTTATCACAAATTTCATGCCAGAGTTATCTAAAATTTCAGAAAATTCTTTTAAGAAATTTTTTATATTATAGCCCTTTAAATTTTTATAAACTAGTAAAATTTCAAGCTCGCTATTTGCGCTAAGCAGCGTTTGAGCGTATTTGCCAGTGGCTAGAACGCTAAAAGCAAAGCTGTCATTTTGTGGCACAAACTCATCAAAAAATTCTCGCATAGTTTCATTTAAATAAGATTTTATAAAATCATCATACTCTTTGGC
>NZ_POYX01000066.1:0-36734 GCF_002913865.1 Campylobacter concisus | reverse complement strand
ATTATAAAATACGCCGAAAATTTTAAAAGGATTTAAGATGAAAAGACTTTTTTCTAGCTTGTCTAACAAGATAGCCTTTTTGCTGACAGCTTGGATGCTAATAGGCATAGGCATATTTTTTAGCATAAACTACTCAAATTCCAAATCGGAAAAAATTCAGTCGTACAACAATGTGCGTAAAACTGGTCTAAAATCGACGATGTATTTTGTCGATGAGTTTTTAAAGTCAAGACTTCACATGGTGCAAACCTTTGCAAAAGAGCTAGAGGATAAAAAGACATACGCCAGTAGGGACGATATAGCTGAGGCGCTAAAAGGTGCGTTTGTCATTTCGCCATTTGACGCGCTATTTGTGGGCTATGCGGATAATGGCAACGTCATCAAGACTGATCTTTTGAAAAACAACGAGCCATTTTTGATACCAAATTTTGACGGCCGCACAAGGGCTTGGTTTAAGGGTGCGAGCAGCAGCGGCAAGCCTGGATTTTCAGAGCCATACGTAGATGTCACGACAAAGAATTTAACCATCACAGCCTACGCTCCTATCTTTGATGGCAACCACAAGCTTGTAGCGGTAATTGGCGCAAATATCTTCTTAAACGGCCTTAGCGAAGAGCTTTTAGAGATAAAAACAACTAAAACTTCAAACATCATGATCGCTGATGATGCTGGCAAAGTAATAGTTCATCCTGATATAAATTTAGTCTCAAATGAAGATGAAACCTATAAAAACCTCATCAAAGAAAATATGAAAAACAGCATAGATGGCGACAAGGTTTCGCTATTTTTCTATAATGGCATGAGAAACGTCATCTACTGCCAAAACCAAAAGCTAACAGGCTGGAACGTCTGTATAGTGGCTGACGCTGATGAGTTTGTAGCTGAGATAAAAAGCGCTTCAAATAAGCAAATTTTGATGTTTAGTCTGTTTTTGATCTCAGTCATCATCGCTATTATGGTGGTCGTTAGATACTTCTTAAGGCCGGTTTTAACGATACAAAATGGGCTAATCGAAGTCTTTAAATTTATAAACAACAAAACTTCAAACATCGAGCCTATCAAGCTAAAAAGTAACGACGAGCTAGGCGTTATGGCTAGCATAATCAACGAAAATATAGAAAGCACAAAAGAGAATTTAAATAACGAGCGCGAGTTTTTAGCCAAAACGCAAGAATTTGTAAGCAAGATAAAAGGTGGCGACTTTAGAGCGACGCTTGAAGCGACGACAAATAGCCAAGCTCTGCTAAAACTAAAAGAGGCATTTGGCGATCTACGTGACTCACTAAAGACAAATATCGCTTCAAATGAGCACGATATCTTAAAGGCGCTAGAAATTTACTTTAAAAACGACTTTACCGCTAGGATAAATGACGAGGGCGTCATCGCAAAAGGCATCGACGCGCTTGGCGATAAGATCGCGCAGATGCTAAAAAATAATGAAGATGTCGCAAAACTGCTAGAAGACCGCGCAAAAGCGCTAAAAGGCTACATGCAAGAGCTAACGACTAAAGCAAACAAGAGTGCTACATCGCTCTCTGAGGGTGCGGCTGCGGTTGAGCAAATGAGTGCGTCTATGAGGCAGGTAAATGCAAGATCAGACGATGTCAAAAGGCAGTCTGAGGAGATAAAAAATATCATCACCATCATCCACGACATCGCCGATCAGACAAATTTACTAGCCCTTAACGCTGCCATTGAAGCAGCACGTGCGGGAGAGCATGGCAGAGGCTTTGCGGTTGTGGCTGATGAGGTTAGAAATTTAGCCGAGCGCACTCAAAAAAGCCTTGGTGAGATCGAGGCAAATGCAAATATCCTAACGCAAAACATCGATGATATGAGTGCAGCCATAAACGAGCAAACCATAGCGATCGCTCAGATAAACACTCTAGTTGCTGACATCGACAACCTAACAAAAGAAAATCTTGAAGTGGCAAATCAAACAAACAAGGCCACAAACGAAGTCGATGAGATCGCTGATCAGATCGTTAAAGAGGTCGCTAAAAACAAATTTTAACTTTTGTCCTAGCAAGCCAGCTAGGACATTTCATTAAAACATTTTTGCAACATTTCTGATATAATCCCCGCATGAAGTACGCACATTTAGTTCAAATAGCAGATTATCTATCGAAATTTAAAAAGATAAGCCAAGCAAAGCGCGTAAGCGACATGGCTATACTTATCGAATTTAGCGGCGAAAAGATCATTTTTGATCTAAATAAGTCAAACTCAGCGATCTACAAAGATGATGAGCTAAAAGAGGCGAAAATTTATCAAGCACCCTTTGATAATGTCCTAAAAAAGCGCTTTAACGCCTCACATATAAAAAGCGTCGAGTGCCTAAAAGACAATAGAATTTTAAAATTTACCTGCACGCAAAGTGGCTCATATAAAAGCGAAAATTTCATCCTCTATCTTGAATTTACAGGCCGCTTTACAAATGCTGTGATAACTGATGAAAATAACGTGATCATCGAGGCGCTAAGGCACATCGATAATAGCTACCGAAAGATAAAAACTGGTGAGGTTTTAAAAGAGCTGCCAGCCATCGCTATAAAAGAAAAGCCGTGCGAGCCGATAACTGACTTTGAGGCATTTTTTAAAAATGAAGCAGCCAGGATAAACGAGTCTAGGATAGCTAGCTTAAAAGAGGCAAAGCTTGCTAGCGTGCAAAAAAAGATAGATAGTATGAGTGAAATTTTAAACTCGCTTGAAGATAAAGATGAGCTTATGAAAAAGAGCGAGGAGTTTGCAAACTACGGCACGCTCTTGCTTGCAAATTTGGCAAATTTTAAGGGCTATGAGAGAGAAATTTCTCTTAATGATTTTAACGGCAACGAGATAAAACTAACTCTTAGTGACACGCCAAAAAATAGCGCAAATGAATTTTACTCAAGATCAAAAAAACTTCGTGCAAAAGCCCTTGGTGTGGAGATAGAAAAGAGAAATTTAAGTGAAAAGATCGAGTTTTTAGAAGGGCTAAAGTCACTTTTAAAAGAGGCAAAAAGCGCTTACGAGCTTGAAATTTTAAGCCCAAAAAACAAGGCAAAACAAAGAGAGCGCCAGATAAAAGATGTGAGCGAAAATGCTGAAATTTTTTACGTTAGAGAGTTTAAAATTTTAGTTGGCAGAAATGAAAAAGGCAATATAAATTTACTTGATCTTGCCAAAAAAGACGACATCTGGCTTCATTTAAAAGACGCCCCAAGCGCTCACGTCATCATAAAAACGAACAAGAGCAAAGTGCCAGAAGACGTGCTAGAAATGGCTGCTAAATTTTGCGTGGAGTTTAGCGTAAAAGGGGCTGGCAGATACGAGGTGGATTACACCAAACGTGAAAATTTAAGGCGTGAAAATGGCGCAAACGTCACTTACACAAACTACAAAACGATCATCATAAATAAAGGCTAAAAATGGCGGTAACACCTTTAGGAAACAGCAACTTCATCAACCAAAACGCCCCAGTCGTCTCGCAGGTGCATGCAAACCAGCAAGCACGCTTTGACATGCAAGCGCTAATGGCATCTGAGCTAGCCACCCAGCAAAACGAGGAGATCAAAGAGGTGCGTCCGATGGAGGAGTCGTATAGACTTGATCCTGAAAAAGAGCACGAGCGTCAAAAGAGCGAAGAAGAGGCGAGCGAGTTTGAAAATGAAGAGCAAAACGCAAAAGCTAAAGATGAAGAGGCCTTAAAGGACGAGCTTGATAGCGAAGAAGAGAGCGAAGAGCCACACGTTTTGGATATAAAAATTTAAACTTTAAATTTAAAGACCATTGTTTAAATTTGCAACCTTCGTTTTTGAAATTTTACTAGCTAGCTGCGCCTTAAAATCAAAAAAAGATCATTTAAAAAGTAGAAGTTAAAAGAAGTAAAAGTGGCGAGAGGATGAGAGAATCGAACTCCCCACCAGACGGTCAACCGCCCAGTCATCGGGTTTGAAGCCCGTGAGCATCACCAGATTACTTTATCCTCCGTGAGCGTTATTTTAGCAGATTTAGATAAATTTTAGCCCATTTTCTATAAACTTTTTGAAATTACAAAAGGATTTATGATTTCTAAATTTAGCGTTTTTGCATTTTTGGTCTTATTTTTTTGCTCTTGCTCCTCAGTCCTCACCCCAGCAACAGCGCCACTAAATGTATATGACGCATACTCTATTTCTCGCGATAAACGCGGTATCTACTCGATCTCTCGTGATAAATTTATCCAAAGCAAGCTACAAAGCAAAATTTTCTTTTCAAAAGGACTTAGTAACATCGACATCGAGATAGAGGTCTTTTACGGCGATGCCTATCTCATAGGGCTTGTTGATAGCAAAGAGCTTGAAGATAAGCTAGTTGAGCTTGCCAAAAGCACGGACGGTGTGCGCAAAATTTACACCTATCTTAGGGCAAAAAAGAGCGAGTATCCGTGCGATAGCCTAAGCATTCTTGCAAATTTAAAGCAAAATCTCTTCAAAGATAGCGTCGTTGAGGGTACAAATGTGCGTGTTAGCATCGTTGGCTGTGACGTTGTTTTTAGCGGTGTGGTAGATAGCATCGAGCAAGAAAAGCATGCCATTTGGTACGCTAAGCACATTGATGGCGTGGCGGATGTCTATTCGTTTATCAAAGTTATCAAATAAATTTATACCTCGCGCTTTTTCACAAAACTAGCTATTAAACTTGGCAAGATGATGAGCGCACCAAGCAGCATAAATATCATAACAAGATCGGTCAGCAAACCAAAATAAATAGTCGGTATAAAGTTGCTAGTTATCATCACGCTAAAGCCAAGGAAAATGGTAAATGAGGTGTAATACATCGCGTATCCTATGCTAGCGTGTGCAGCCTTGATGCTCTCAAAAACGTTCTTTGTAAGCAGCTCCTCTTTGAAGCGGTGGATGTAGTGGATTATATCATCAACGCCGATACCTATACTAATGGCCGCTATCGTAATACTCATCACATCAAGCGGTATGCCAAAAAATCCCATCACGCCAAAGAGCGTGCAAAGCGGGATCAAATTTGAGACTATCGCGATGGTTGCTAGCTTGATACTTCTAAAAACAAAGCAAAATATGACAAAAAGTATCGCAACCGTTAGTCCAAATGTATCAACCTGCGAGCTAAGTAAATTTTGAAGCATATTGTTATAAAGCACCATCATGCCGGCTACTTCTATGCTCACGTTGTCATTTTCGGTAAGCTTGGCAAGCCCAGCTTTAAGCTCTTTTAAAAACTCATTTCGCCTAAGATTAGAGTCGCTATCGATGATCCTTAAACTAAATCTAAGCTCATCGTTTTCGACGCTTACATAAGGGCTTAGCAAGATGTTTTTATACTCAAGTGGTAGCTTCTCATACATCGCAGCAAGCAAAAAATCATCACTAACGCCGTTATTTAGCTCTTTTATCGCCTTTATGAGCGTTGCAAGTGAGCTTACGTTGCCCACAAATTTTTGCTGCATCAAATGGTCGTGGATCTTCTCTGCAACTCTTGTGTGATAGCTGTTAAACCAGTATTTCGCGCTCTTTGCGTCGTTTTCAAACTCACTTTCAAACTCATCTTTTTCATCACTTTTTTCTTGTTTTGGCTCGCTCTTATTAAATTTAACTATCACATCAACAGGGATCGTGCCACCAAGCTTTGTGTCGATAATCTGCATGCCTTGGCGGATCTGTGTGCTCTCTTTAAAGTAGCCAATGAAGCTGTTTTCAACCTTTATCTTGCTAATGCCATAGACGCCAAAGCAGACGACTAGCACGCAAAATACGTAGATGATCTTTCTTGAGTTAAGGGCTAAATTTGCGCAGTATTTTGTAAATTTAAAGCTGTTTTCAAAAGTCCTAACAGGGGCAAGCTTCTTTAAATTTACATTTACCGCGCCAAATAGCAAAAAAGCAAGCACGAGTGAAACGCTAATGCCCGCACTCATCATAATACCAAGCATGATAACTGGCTTTATATCGGCACTCATTAATGAGCTAAAGCCAATAACCGTTGTAAATATCGCCCAAAAAGATGGAGAAAATTTGTCACGAAGTGTCAGATAGATGAGCTGATTTTGGCTGTATTTTGGGTGTTTTGCGTAAAATTCTCGGTAGCTAACGACTAGGTGGATGACTGTTGAGATGGTGATGATGAGCTGAAGTGCGATGTAGTTTGAGCTAATGACCGTCACTTCCCAGCCAAACATACCAAAAATTCCAGTCGTAAAAACAGCACTTACCGCGCAGATAAACATCGGCAATACAATCCATCTAATCTGCCTAAAAAATAGCCACAAACTAAAGCTAAGAAGCGCTAAAACGCTTAAGCCATAAACCAAAAGATCGCTCTTTATAAAGCCTATCATATCATCAGCGATCATATTTGCGCCACCCAAAAAGAGCTCGTCATTTGCGTTAAATTTAGCGATAGTTGCCTTTATGGCTTCAAGGTTTTTGTGATCGCTCTTTCTAAACTCATCTCGGTAGGCTTTAAACTCCGCTAAAAGCGCTTGAAATTTAAGCTTTTCCGCCTGCGTGATAGTGCCGTTTGACTCTTTTTGACTAAGTAAATTTCGCTCATTTACAAGCTCGTTAAATTTCTCATCTTGCTTTAAATTTAGCGCGATCGCTGTGGTTTTTAGATCTTTGCTTATCAAATTTCCACTATAAATGGGACTTTTTACAAACTCAAGCTTTGCTTTTGAGATATTTATATCTTTATCGCTTAGCGTTGGCGTATGCTCTAAGATGCCAGTCACGCCGCCTTTTACGCTATTTAGAAGCGGCACATTTAAGATAGAGATGACGCTGCTAACCATATCGTTTTTGGCTAGCTCATCGCTTAAATTTTTAATAAGCTCTAAATTTTTAGGTGAAAAAAGATCATCTTTTGGGGTAAAAGCGACCACCAAAAGCCCTGGCGAGTCATAGCGTTTTGCTATCTGTCTATAGGCTTTTAGATCAGGGTCGTGTTCAAGCAGCAAGGTCTCAGCCGAAGCGTCGATGCTTAGTCTTGTGCTAAGGTAGCCAAAAACTACGCTTAGAACTAGCACAAGCGAGATAATAAGCTTGTTTTTGGCAATGATAAATTTAAAAATTTGTCGCATTAAGGGTTATTTTTTATCTTGATCAGGCAAAACCGCTTCGTTTAGTTTTTGTAAAAGCGTATTAAAATCTCCATTGTTTAGCACGTCGCCAAACTGGCTTCTATAAGTTTGTATAATGCTCACACCAACAATATCAAGGTCATAAATAAGCCAGCCACGCTCTTTTGCATCGTAAAATTTATAGACAAATTCATAGCTTTTGCCATCATTTACTAGCTCAGATGTGACCCAGTATCTATTTTTTTGTGGCTCACTTTCTCCAGTGATGTGGATCTGTTGGTCTTTGTAGCCTAAGAGTTTATCTATGTATGAGCTTTTTAGCTTTTGCTCAAAAGCAGCGTCAAATTTAGCTTGCTCGTCGGCATTTAGGCTGTTGTAGCGCTTGCCAAGGCTGATCTTTGCCATCTGTTTGTAGTCAAAAAATGGATCAAGCAGAGCAAAGATCTCTTTTGTCTTTGCCTTGTCATCTAAATTTGCATTTTTTAAAACCTCGATCACTTTAACAGTTTTTGCCTCTATCTCAAGCTTTATCTGCTCTTTTGACATAGCAAAAAGGCTAGTTGCAAAAAGTAAAACCGCCGCTATAATTTTTAAAATTTTCATACTTACTCCTTGATAAGTTTATCGCGTCTTTGCTCGTAAGCATCGCGTAAAAATGGATATAGATCGATCGCGTCTTTGCGTAGTTTTTCATAAGCGGTTGGGTCTTGTGAAAAACTATTAAACGTCCTATAAGACTTAATACCAACCGATAAAAGCATAGGATCAACATAGCTGATAGGATCGGCAAAATAGTCGCCAACTAGGCCTCCAGTATCTCTTAAATTTGATGGTCCGATAAGTGGCCAAACGATGTGAAAGCCGCTTCCAAGCCCCCAGTATCCAAGGGTCTGACCAAAGTCCTCGTTGTGAGCCTTTAGATCATAGTATTTTGCCCCGTCCGTTAGCCCACCAAAGCCAATTATCGTATTTGCCAAAAATCGCAAAGTCTCTTCGCCAGCGTTTTGAAATTTAAACTGAAGCAGGTTATTTACAAAGCGCACTGGGAAAAGGAGGTTGTCAAAGAAATTTGCAACCATCGTTCTAGCTGTGGCTGGCACGACATAAGCGTAGCCTTTTGCTACTGGAGTTAGCATGTTTATGTAGATAAAGTCATTTACGTTTGTCATCACTCTGTTGTAGCCACTAAGCGGGTCAAATACATCTTTTTTTGCTTCAAATTCAACATCAAAGTCATCATTTTCATTGCCATTAGTCGCGTTTATGTCGGAGCTGGCACAGGCTAAAAGCAGGCTACAAAAGATAGCTAGCAAAAATTTCATCATAAAACCTTAAAATTTATTTATAAAATGTGGCTTAGATTTTATCTTCTTGAAACTTTACAAGAAATTAAAGAAAATTTGTAATTTTAAGTTTTTGTATTAATATAATTAGATATACTTTGCAAATTATTATTATATATTTAGAGGTTAAAATTTTGAAAGCAGATATAAATTTAGAGCTATTTCTAGGCGAAGATACGCAGGTTTTAGCAAAGCATATAGCGCTACTTAAGGCGATAAAAGAGACAAAAAGCATCACAAAAGCAGCTGAGGTTGTCGGCATATCATACAAAAACGCTTGGGACTGTCTAGATACTATAAATAACAAAAGTAGCAAACCGCTAATCGTAAGGGCTGATGGCAACAAGAAAAATAGCGGCTCGGAGCTTAGCCCATATGCCAAAAAACTGATAAAAATTTATGACGCCATCCTTGAGACACAAAAGGACTTTTTGCAAAAAATTTGCCAAAAGGTTGATTTTGAAGATGTTGATATCATAAACCTTCAAAGGATGAGTATGAACTTAAGCGCTAGAAACCAGCTCTCATGCGAGATCACTAGTATAAATAGAGGCGCTGTAAATTCTGAAATAGTTGCAAAACTAAGCAATGGCAACACGCTTGAAGCGACAATAACAGTTGAAAGCGAGAAAAATTTAGGCCTAAAGGTGGGTCAAAAGGTAGTTTTCATCTTTAAAGCGCCAGCAGTCATTCTCGCAAAAGATCTTGATCTAAAAATCAGCACTAAAAATCAGCTAAAAGGCGAGGTCATAGAGGCTAAGATAGGCGCCGTAAATGCTGAGATCACGCTAAAGCTAAGTGACGCACAGACCTTAACTGCCATCATCACAAAAGATAGCGCGATGGATATGCAAATAGGCGTTGGCGACACGCTAATAGCGATAGTAAAATCATCTCAAATCATTATAGGAGTATAAATGAAAAAGGTTTTTAAATTTTTATGTGTGGCAGCACTGCTTGCCATAAACGCACTTGGCGCAGAGGTAAATGTCTATGCCGCAGCAAACACGACCTATGCGTTTCCTGAGCTTATAAAAGAGTTTAACAAGCTTCATCCAGACGCTAAGATCAACCTAACTCTTGGCGCAAGCGGCGGCCTTGTCACGCAGATACAAAACTCGGCCCCAGCTGATATCTTCATGGCTGCTGATATGGGCTTTGCGCAAAAGGCCTATGACACAGGCTTTGCAGTGGCTGCTCCAAAAGTTTATGCACAAGGTGCTTTGGCGATCTTTTCTATAAGAGACGTGGACTTTAAAAAGGGCATAGAAGTGGTGCGCGGCTTAAAAGCGATCTCGGTAGCAAATCCAGAAACCGCCCCATACGGCAAGGCTAGCATCGAGGCTCTTAAAAATGCAAAAATTTATGATGAAGTAGAGAAAAACATAGTCTATGCTCAAAAAATTTCTGAGACGCTATCTCAGGCATTAAGCGCTTCAGACGTTGGATTTATCGCTGCTAGTGCGCTTTTTAGCGAGAAAATGGCAAAATACAAAGAGGGCACTAACTACATCTTTGTGCCTCAAAAGCTCTACACTCCGATCGATCAAGGCATCGTGCTTTTAAAACGTGCTGAAAATAACGCTGATGCGAAGGCATTTTATGAGTTTGTCTTGGGCGATAAAGCAAGAGAAATTTTCAAGAAATTTGGCTACAACGTCCCAGCTAAATGATAAAAGCAAAGATCGCTCAAATTTCATCCAAAGATGGCGTCAGTTTTTTTGAGCTTGAGTGCCTAAATTTAGGGACAAATTTATATATGCTAGCTTTAAATGAGGCTAGCAAATTTGTCCTAAATGATGAGGTGAGCTTAAATTTCAAAAGCTCAGATGTTGTTTTATCAAATGTCAAGCTTCAAGCTAGTTCGCTTGAAAATGAGCTAAAATGCGAGGTTGCAGGCATAACTCGTGGCGAAATTTTAAGCATAGTTAGCCTAAAGTGTGGGCAGCTTTGCTTTGAGGCGATCATCTCAGATCACGCTCTAAAAGGGCTAAATTTAGTGATAGGCGAGCAGGTATTTGCCTACGTTAAATCAACAAGTATCCACGTAAGCGCTTAAAAATGATAGAAATTTCTTGCAAAAAAGAGCTAAATGGCGGTGGCGGTAAATTTATGCTTGAGGCTGAGCTTGCCTTTGAAAGTGGCGAGTTTGTCGCGCTCTATGGAGCAAGTGGCGGAGGTAAAACTACGATTTTAAGGCTCATTGCTGGCTTTGAAGCCCCACAAAGTGGCGTGATAAAGGTCGGAGATAAGATATTTTTTGATGAAAATACAAATTTAGCTCCGCAAAAGCGAAATATCGGCTTTTTATTTCAAGACTACGCCCTTTTTGAAAATATGAACGTCTTTAAAAATTTGCTCTTTGCAAATAATGATGAAAATTTAGCAAACAAGCTACTTGAAATTTGCGAGCTAAAGAGCCTAAAAAATGCCAAGATAGGCGAACTTTCAGGTGGTCAAAAGCAGCGCGTAGCACTTGCACGTGCGGTGATGAGAAAGCCTGAAATTTTACTGCTTGATGAGCCACTAAGTGCCCTAGATAACGCCATGCGTGAGAAGCTGCAAGACTATTTGCTAGCGCTTCACGATGAGTTTAAGATGAGCGTTATCTTAGTAAGTCACGACATAGCTGAAATTTACAAGCTTTGCAGCAAGGTTTTTGTCCTTGAAAATGGCAAAATTTCAAGGTCTGGCAGTGCGAGCGAGATATTTTTAAAAAGTGCAGGATCGCAGAAATTTGCATTTAACGCTAAGGTTTTGGAGATCAAAAAGCGTGACGCCATTTTTGTTGCAAGCGTGCTGATAAACCGCCAAATTTGCGAAGTCGTGCTAAGTAGCGCAGAGGCTCTGGGGCTAAGAGCTGGCGACACCGCCATAGTTAGCACAAAAGCCTTTGGCGTAAATTTGGTAAAAGCATGATGAGCGAGCTATCAAATATTGACTATGAGCCGTTTTGGCTATCTCTAAAACTCTCTTTTATCACGACATTTATTTTGTTTTTTTTCTGCGTTGCGCTAGCTTATTTTATGTCGCAAAAGAAATTCTTTGGCAAGGCATTTTTAGAGTCCGTTATCTCGCTGCCTTTGGTGCTACCGCCAAGCGTTCTTGGCTTTTATCTGCTTATTTTTCTCTCGCCATACTCGGCCTTTGGTAAATTTATCGAAGAGCTTTTTGGCGTGAGGCTAGTTTTTAACTTCACTGGCCTTGTTGTGGCAAGCTGCATCTACTCGCTGCCATTTATGTTTGGGCCCATTTATGCTGGGCTAAATAGCCTAAAAAAGAGCCTTTTTGAGGCGAGCTACAGCCTTGGAAAAAGCAAGCTCACGACCATTTTTAGAGTGATCTTGCCAAGTATCAGATCAAACTTACTAACCGCAATCGTCGTTAGTTTTGCTCATACGATGGGCGAATTTGGCGTGGTTTTGATGATAGGTGGCAGCGTAGCTGGCGAGAGCAAGGTCGCTAGTATAGCGATATTTGAGGCGGTTGAGATGCTTGATTATACCAAAGCTCATATCTATGCCATTTTGATGCTCATAATTAGCTTTTTTGTTCTTTTTGTCGTCTATCTCTTAAATTCAAAAAAAGCTTAAAGATATATAATAGAAAAAATTTTAAAGGATGAAAGATGATAAAAGTGCCTACAAGCATCTATCTAAGGACTTTAGACGGTAAAGAATTTGACTTTTCTGCCTTCGCAAGGAGCCATGACTGCGTGGTTTTTATCTACCCAAAGATAGGCGAGGATTTTGAGCTTTTAAGCGAACAGCTACAAAATACTGCGGGCATGAAAGGCTGCACAAAACAAGCTATAAACTACAAAAAACTTTTAAAAGAATTTAACGATCTTGGCTTTATGGTAGTAGCTATTGGCTCCCAAGATATCGCGGCTCAAAAGAAATTTGAAGAAGAGACTGCAACTGGCGTGATGTTTTTAAACGATAGCGAGTTTATGCTAGAGCGCGCGCTTGAGCTTCCAGTCTTTGCTGCTTCAAATGGGCATAAATTTTACTTTCGTCAAACGCTTATCATAAAAGGTGGCAATATAAGGCGAGCATATATCGTTGATGAGCCTGAAAACGACGCTAAAAATATGCTAGAAAAATTGCAAAATAAAGAGTATTAGGAGGGTAAAATGAGCCAAAATAGCAAAATCGAAAAATCTTATGATGAACTAACTTATAAGTCAGCAGCATTTGCGCAGTCATCGCCTTATAAACTAGAGGCTTGCGCTACGCTCCTTGGTATCAACCCACCGCCTTGCAAAAACGCAAAAGTGCTTGAGATAGGGTGCAGTTTTGGTGGAAATTTGATCCCATTTGCCGTAAATAACGAGAATGCAAGAGTAGTTGGCATCGATCTTAGCGGCGAGCAAATAAGGCGTGGTAAAGAGATCGTTAAAGAAATAGGACTACAAAATTTAGAGCTAATTCACGGCGATATCTGCGAGTTTAAAAGTGATGAGAAATTTGACTATATCATCGCTCACGGCGTCTTTAGCTGGGTGCCTGACTTTGTGAAAGATGCTATTTTAAAGGTCGTAAGAGAAAATTTAAGTCAAAACGGCGTGGCGTTTATCTCTTATAACACATACCCAGGCTGGAAGATAAAAGATGTAGTGCGTGATCTTATGCTGCTTGCCGCAAAAGATAAAGATAGTACAGAAGAGCGGCTAAAAGCTGCTAAAGAGGCGCTTTTAGTCTATAAAGAGGTCTTGCTAACAAAGCTTGGAGAAAATTATGAAGATAAAATCCCTGCAAAGTTGCTGCTTCACTGGATAGATAACGTGCTTGAAAAGGATGATTTTTATATAGCTCATGAGTTTTTAGAAGAGATAAACGATCCATTTTACTTTAAAGACTTTAACGCCATGCTAGCTAAAAACGATCTTGCCTATCTTTGCGAATATGGACTTGAAGACCTTTTTGTACCAGATCTTGGTATAGAGCATGTAGATAACTATAAAGATAAGAAATTTAAAGATAGGATCGATCTAGAGCAGTTTATGGATATAGTTAGCAACAAGGTCTTTAGGCAAAGTCTCATCGTGCATGCTAAGGCTTATGAGAGCGTGGCTAATAAACAAATAGGGCCAAGTGATGTAAATAAAATTCACGTCGTGGCCGACTTTATAAAAAAAGATGATGGCTGGCACGATAAATTTGCTCTTATGCCTCAGGATATCTCTTGGCTTTGTGAAGTATTTTACGGGATGTATCCAGCAAGCATAAATCTCTCTCAAATTTTAGAGATTTTGCCAGAAGATAAGCTTATGGTTTATAGTGCTTTTGTAAGGCTTTTAACTAACTCAGCAAGCGCAATGATCGTAAAAGATGAGCTAAAAGATATAGAGTATGCTCCAAACTACTCAAGACTAAAGGCAAATTTAACTGGCTATATAAAGTACTTTTTAAATCATAAAGATAACGCAGACATTACCTTTGCAAACAAATTTGGTCTTACAGAACGGCTTGACAGGCTTGATTATTATATATTTTTACTACTTGATGGTAAAAATACTTTAGAAGAAATAACGGCTAAGAGTTTAAAATTTATAAAAGAAAACAGCATAAAAATATCCGATAAAAATGGCAAAGAGCTTAAAAATGACAAATTAGTAGATCACTTAAAGGGCTACATCGTAGGCACAGCAAAGATAGCTAGCATGCTCTATTTGCTTGAGGAAATTTAAAATGAAAAAAATTCTTGCTCTTATATTTTGTATATTTCTAGTAGGTTGTGCTAGCAAGCCAAGCGTGAAAAACTTAAACCTTAAAAGCAGCCTAAACTACGGCGGCGAAGAGCTTGCAAAGATACTTGAGCAAGATGATGCAGTAGCGTTTAGTAGTAACTTGCGTGAGGGAGTTTTTATCTACATAAGTAGTGCTAAAGTCGCAAACTATCTTGGCGTAGTAAGGGCTGAGAGGCACGCTAAATTTAGCGTAAAAGAGCTAGGCAAAAACGATCTTTTGATAAAAAGTGTAAATGATCTAACGCAAAGCTTTGATGCTAGTTTAGAGCGAGCTAGAGAGCTAAAATGTGGCACTTTGGTGATCAGGCTAAAAGACAAATTTCAAGATTTGGAAGCGGCAAATAAATTTTTAGAACAAAACGAGAGCGCATTTTTAAAGATGAGTGGCGAGATAAGGTGCAAGTAGCCTTATCTGCCCTGCTCTATAAGCTTAAAAACTTCATCTTCTAAGCCCAAAGTATTTTTGCCAAAAGCTACGTAAAATGGGCTTTTTAGATCCGCTAGTTTGTAGCTTGGTTCGCATCTGTCGCTAGCGTTTAAGACCTTGCCACCGCTAAATTTCACCACCGCCTCGCCTGCAGCATTGTCCCAAAGATAGCTTGGACTAAATCTTACATATATCCCGCCAAACTCGGCTAAACGGCAAAATTTAATGGCAGATCCGATGCATTTTTGCTCTAAATTTAAACTATCTCTTATAAGCGTGACCCTCTTCGTCTCGCCTCTTCTGCTTGAAAAGATGAAGTTATTTAAGTTTTTAGCTTTTTCATTTAGATCGTGTCTTGCTATGACCTCATCATTAGCGCCTAAAATTTCTTTAAAAGCGCCGTTTTCATCAGCGTAAAAAAGCTCCTTGCTAACTGGGATAAAAATGACACCAAGCACCGGCCTAGCCTCTTTTATAAGCGCTATACAAACGCAGAATTCGCCGTTTCTAGCCAAAAATTCTTTTGTGCCATCAAGGGGATCAACTAGCCAAAACTCATCTTTATCACTATCTTGCAAGATGCTCTCTTCAGAGCAAATTTTTATCCCACTTTTACTTAGCTCTTTTAGTATCACCTCATTTGCCGCTAGATCAGCGCTAGTTAGCGGCGAGCTGTCATCTTTTAGGCAGACTTTGAGCGCCTTGCCATTAGATGAGTAAATTTTCATTATCTCACTCCCAGCGCTTATGGCTGCCTTGATGGCTAAGTTTAAAAGCTCGCTCATTTTGGTGTTCTGTTTGCCTCTCCGACGTAGAGCTGTCTTGGGCGGACGATCTTTATAGTGTCTTGCTCTTTTAGCTCGATCCACTGACTGATCCAGCCTGGCGTCCTGCCGATGACGAAGATAACGGCAAACATATTATTTGGTATGCCAAGCGCCTTTAGGATGAGCCCTGAGTGAAAATCAACATTTGGATATAAATTTCTACTTACAAAGTAGTCGTCATTTAGCGCGATCTCTTCGATGCGGTTGGCGATCTTTATAAGCTCTGAGTTTATACCGATCTCATCCATTAGCTGATCTCTCATCTTTTTAAGCACCTTTGCGCGTGGGTCAAAGTTTTTATAGACCCTGTGACCAAAGCCCATAAGCCTAAATGGATCGTTCTTATCCTTTGCTCTAGCGATGTATTTATCGACGTTTGCGACCGAGCCGATCTCTTCAAGCTGACGGATAACGCCCTCGTTTGCTCCGCCATGAGCCCAGCCCCAAAGTGCGCCGATACCTGCGCTTATACATGCGTATGGGTGCGCGTGCGTAGAGCCAACGGTCCTAACAGTAGTCGTTGAGGCATTTTGCTCGTGATCAGCGTGCAGCATAAAGACCGTATCAAGCGCCTTTATCTCGATAGGCTTAAGATCGACGTGCTCGTATGGATAGCCCCTCATCATGTAGAGGAAATTTTCAGTAAAGCCACGATCTAAATTTGGATATATGATAGGCAGGCCGCGTGAGTAGCGGTAGCTAAAGGCCGCTATCGTCGGGATCTTAGCGATTATCCTCATAGCCATCTCGTGATATTCTTCAGGTTTATCCATATTTAGGTGATCTGAGTAAAAGGCACTTAGCGCTGAGACTGCTGCTTGCAAGATCGCCATAGGGTGCGCCTTGTCTGGAAATGCGTCAAAGAGCTTCATCATGCCCTCGTGTATGAAACTTCTTTTTTTGAGCTCGTCTTTAAAGCCCCTGTATTGCTCGTTAGTTGGTAGCTCTTTGTTTAAAAGCAGGTAGGCAACATCTAAAAATGTCTTATTTTCAGCCAAATATGCGATGTCGTAGCCCCTGTACATGAGCTCGCCCTTTAGGCCGTCGATGTAGGTTATGGCTGAGCGGCACATCGCAGTTGAGGTGTAACCTCTGTCAAAGGTAAACATCCCAGTGTCGCTAAAGAAGGTCGATATGTCGATGACATCTGGTCCCATCGTGCCTTTTAGGATAGGAAATTCATAGCTCTTGCCAGTTCGGTTGTCGATTAGTGTGGCTGTATTTGATGACATTTTTACTCCTTGCTTTTTGATTGCATTAAAATTTTGATGATTATAGCTCCTATTATAGCTTGTGCGAGGCTTGCTAGGATGAAAGATGAGTAAGAATAGTCACTTATCTCGCCTGATTTGTGTGCGATAGTAGCAACTGCGATCAAAAGAGTGAGCGGCATAGACTGCGAAACTGAAAACAAAAATATCCCTCTAAAGCCAAGCTTGCCCAAAAAGAGCAAACTAGATACAACTCTGGTGCCAAGCATCGCTAAAAATATAAAAATAGCATCCTTTATCACTTCGCTAGATCCTAAGCTTGAAAGCTTGAAAGTCGAGCCTATGTGGATGAAAAATATCGGCACCAAAAAGCCAAATCCAAAGCTTGAAAGCTTGTGTGGCAAGTCCTTTTTGTGATCAAAAAATGTCGTGATAAACATACCTGCGATAAACGCACCAAAGGCGACTTCTAAATTTAGATATAGCATCAAGGCTATCATCGTGAAAAATACCGCGATGCAAAGCCTGATGTCCTTCTCGTCCTTGTCGTAGTGTGGCATGAGCACCACTTTAAGCCCCGGATACCACCAAAAAAGCACGTCCAAAATTTTAAAACTAAGCACGCTGATAGCCAAAAATAGGATCAAATAGCCAATCGTTAGCCATAAATTTATACTCGCTCCAAACTGCAAGTAAGCAGCGGTAAATGTTAGAAGCGTGATGCTTAAAAGCTCGCCGATAGTTGCTATTAGCATGCTTAAATTTAGCCACTCTTGCTGCTTGCCATACTCTTTAAATAGCGTAAATACCATACCAACGGCCATTATCGGGATGATGATGATGTAAAGCAGGCTAAGCTCAAGTCCTAGCGTCAGGGCCGTGGCTAGAGCGTAGATGAGCGCAAGGTAGATGAGCCCAAGGCGCAAAATTTTACGGTCGATGTTTATGAGCATCCTAAGATCGATCTCCATGCCAGCTAGAAACATCAAAAAGAAAAAGCCAACTTCGCTGATGAGCTTAAACATCTCGTTGTCGCCGACAACTCCGATGTAGCCGGCAACCGCTCCAAGTAGTATCTCAGCAGGTGCAACTGGGATGCGTAAAATTTTAGAAATATAAGGCGAAGCAAAGACGATAAATGCCAAAACGACAAGGATGCTAAGCTCGCTTGCTTGATGTAACTGCAAAAAGATCCTTAAAATAAAAATGCCTGATTGTATAAAAAGCTTTGTTATTTTTTGATTAAGCTAAGCAAAATTTGGGCAAAATGGCGGCTATTTTAGAAATTTGGAGTGAAATTTTATGCGCAAATTTAGCCTTTTTATTTTGATATTTTTTGGCGTCTTTTCTTTGGCAGGAGAGCTAAGCTTGGTTGAGAGTTTTAGGTTTGATGGTAGCACATTTTATAAAAAGCAAGTGGTTAAAAATGAGAGTTTTTACTTTTTAAAAAATGAAAACATGGACGAGTACTTTGCCGCTTTTAAGGTAAAGTTTGACAAAGATGTCAAGACAAAAAGTGAGCTAGAAGAGCTAAAAAGGGCTCTTAAGCAAGATAAAAACGTGCTTTTTAGTGAAGAAAATGATCAAATTTTAGCCCTCATAAAAGATGAAACTAAGAGCAAAAATATAGAAATAATCCACTTTTTACTTAAAAAAGATGGAGTTATGATGCTTTCGTATGAGAGAATTTACGATCCAAAAACCTTAGCAGATGCACTTAAACCGGTGCTTTTAAGCGAGGCTAGAAATTTTATGCTACAGATGCCAAAGGTAGAGGTTAGGTAGAGAGGCGCATGTGGCGGCGCTTCGCACTGCATGCGATTAAAAACTACGACAAATTTTATTTATCAAGTCAGATAAGCATGGGGTAAATTTTAAAATTTATGAGCGAGCATATCACGACTCTAAATTTAGTGCTAAACGTAGTGCAGCCTAAATTTAGTAGTCTGCTAAGGCGAGTGAGTAAGATTTTAAAATTTACCAAAAGCTTTATTGAATTTGTAAATTTCTTTTTATTCAAAGGGGAGACAAGGGGACTCGAGTTACGGCCTGCTTGCAGTTGCGAGCCTGTGAAGCAAAGCCGTCCCCTTATCCCCATTTTTAAATCCCTCGTCTGCTTGCAGTTACGAGACGAAGTCGAAGTAAAAACCCCTCGCACGCTCAAGGGGCATGCAATCGTACTAAAGCACTGCATGCGTTTTGTTTTAAAAAATTTATAGCAAATTTTAAAATTTATGAGCGAGCATATCACGCTTCTAAATTTAGTGGCGAATGGCTATGAGCCCTAAATTTAGTAAGTTGCTAAGGCGAGTGAGTAAAGTTTTAAAATTTGCTCTTAGAAATAAAACCATGTAAAAAATTTAAATTTTACAGGATCATCTTTTCTTATAAATTTCGGCCCTCTCTTTTAAAAGCCCTGTTTTTAAATTTGGCAAAGCACTAAGCTCGTCAAAAAGTCCAAAAAGTGCATGTTGTGGCGGCAAGCTAAGGTGAGTGAGGGATTTTAGAGATAAGATGGGCGAGTAGTCCTTGCTTTTTAGCCTAGTCACCAAGATCACAAGGCTCGTAAGTCCTGGCATCTGACGTAAAAACTCTAGGCTATCTATGTGGATAAATTTAGGCGAAAGTCCGTCACCACTGATCTCTAAGCTCTTTAAATTTTGCAAATTTGAAAATACAGAGTAGTCACTTATCTTTTGAAAATTCTCCACCGCAAGGCTTTCAAGCCCGGTTAGTGTCGCGATCGGTGCTATGCTTTTTACGTTAGCTCCAGGGCCCACAAAAAGGCTCTTTAGGCTAGAAAGATTTGCCAGCGCGTCAAGGCTCTCATACGAGCCCCATTTGATGTGAAGGCTTTTTAAATTTCTTTGGCAGCACACTGCGTCAAAGAGCTCTTGAGGCATTTTCGTGCAAAAGTTAAGTTCATCAAATGCCTCTTGCTCGCTTCTTAAAAAGTCGCACCACTCATCAAGCACAGCTCTTTTTTGCTTGGCGGTTTTATACTGCGGCGTGAAGCTGTCGCCTAGCTGCGTGCAGTTTATCACAAGGCTCTTTTGCCCTTTATACTGGCTAACTTGTGTGATAGTTTCAGGCATTTAAAGTCCAAATTTATAAAAGCCAAATTTAGGCTCAAAAGCTCAAATTTGGCTAGAAGTTTTAGTTTTCAGAAACTAACGTCTTTTTCTTGCACTTTGTGCACTCTATAAATGTGCCTTTTTTAAGCTCTTTTTTGATCATATCGCCGCCGCAATCATCGCATTTTTGAGCGACTGGCTCGTAGTTTGAGATAAAGTCGCACTTTGGATAGTTAGCACATCCATAAAATTTACCACGCCTGCTAAATCTCTCGACTATCTCGCCACCACATTTTGGACATGGCACGTCAAGCTTTTTAAGCTCGCGTTTTGGCTTGGCAGTCGTAGAAGCACTGGCTTCGGCGCTCTTTTCACTCTCTTTTGCGATGTTTCTTGAGTATTTGCATTTTGGGAAATTTGAGCAAGCGATAAATTCGCCGTATCTACCCTTTCTAAGCACTAGCTCACTTCCGCACTCTGGGCACTTCTCGCCGATCGGAGTGGCTGTTTTTAGGCTTTTTATGCCAGTTTTGCCAGCGCTGATTTTTTCCATAAATGGATAGTAAAAGTCGCTTAGCACCTTTTGCCAGTCAGCCTTGTCAAGCGCGATCTCATCGAGCTTTTCTTCAAGATGTGATGTAAATTCGCTATCGACGATGTTGCTAAAGTGCTCCTCCAAAACGCCTATCATGCTAAATGCGATCTCGTTTGGTATGAGCTGCTTTTTCTCGATCCTTACGTAGTCTCTTGAGGTTAGCAGCGAGATGGTCGGTGCGTAGGTGCTTGGGCGGCCGATGCCTAGGCTTTCTAGCTTTTTAACAAGGCCAGCCTCAGAGTACCTAGCTGGCGGCTCGGTGAAGTTTTGCGTGCTTTTTATGCTCTGCAGGCTCATCTCATCACCCTTTTTTAAATTTGGCAAAATTTTATCCTTATCAAGCTCGCCATAAACCTTGTAAAAGCCGTCAAATAGCACCTTTCTACCACTTATCTTAAACTCGCCTTTTTCGCTTGCGACGTAGACATTTTGCGTTTGGCTCACACATGCGCTCATTTGGCAGGCTAAAAATCTATTGTAGATGAGCGTGTAGAGTTTGAGCGCGTCTTTATCTAAAAATTTAGCTGCGATTTGCGGTGTGAAGTTTAAATTTGTAGGGCGGATCGCTTCGTGGGCTTCTTGTGCACCTTTTGAGCTTGTCGTGTAGTTTATCGCTTTGGCTGGCAAGTACTCTTTGCCGTAGTTTTGGAGGATGTGCTCTCTAGCGGCTGCGACGGCCTCTTTGGCTAAATTTAAGCTATCTGTTCTCATGTAAGTGATCGCACCCATGAAGCCCTCGTTTGTTTGCACGCCCTCATAGAGGCTTTGCGCGATCATCATCGTCTTTTTAGGGCTAAAGCCAAGGCGGTTGCTCGCACTTTGCTGAAGGGTTGAAGTCATAAATGGCGGGCTTGGCTGGATCTTTCTATCCTTGCTCTCGATCTCACGGACGCTAAATTTCTCATTTTGTAAATTTTCAATGATATATTTTGCGCGGTCTGGGTTTTGGATAGTGAGCTTTTCGATCTTTTGATTTTCAAATTTAACTAGCTCAGCGTCTAGGTCTTTTTTAAAAATGGTGTCGATAGTGTAGTATTCAACCGGTTTAAATGCCTGAATTTCACGCTCGCGATCGACTATTATCTTTAGCGCCGCACTTTGCACACGCCCAGCGCTTAAGCCCTTTTGTATCTTTAAATTTAAAAGTGGGCTTAGCTTGTAGCCCACGATGCGGTCTAGCAAGCGCCTTGTTTGCTGGGCATTGACGCTGTTCATATCGACGTGTCTTGGGCTTTTTAGAGCGTTTTGTATGGCGCTTTTTGTGATCTCGTGAAAAACGATGCGAGGCAGGCTGGTTGGCTCCTTGCCGATGGCATTTGCGATGTGAAATGCGATCGCCTCACCCTCTCTATCCTCATCGGTCGCGAGATAAATTTCATCAGCACTCTTTGCAAGCTCTTTTATCTCTTTTACGATGGCGGAGTGGTCGCTGCTGATGCGATACTCTGGGGTAAATTTATCATCCTCTATCTTGATGCCAAAGCTTGTTTTTGGCAGGTCTCTGATGTGACCTTTTGAGGCGATGACGTTGTAGCTTTTATCTAAGAAATTTTTTATAGTCTTTGCTTTTGCGGGAGATTCCACGATGATTAAGCTTTTCATTTATATATAGCCTTTAATTTTTTTGGCGTAATTGTAGCAGAAATAATTTTTTAGAGTGCATGGTGCGAAAAATTTTTAGATGGAGCGCGATTTTTGTTTTTTATAAAAAATTTTTATGCATAGCTCTAAACTTTTTTAAAAATCAATCGATATAGTTTTCGTGCGACATGAAGTCGTAACTTAAAACATAAAAGGATTTACAATGAGTTTTCGTATTAACACAAACGTAAACGCACTTAACACACACGCTAACGCAGTTAGCAACAACGTTGACCTATCTAAGTCACTTAACAAACTTAGTTCTGGTCTTAGAATTCAAACAGCTGCAGATGACGCTTCAGGTCTATCTATCGCAGATAGCTTAAGAAGTCAAGCTTCAGCTCTAGGTCAAGCTATTGCAAATGGTAATGATGCTATTGGTATCATTCAAGTTGCCGACAAAGCTATGGATGAGCAGTTAAAAGTTCTTGACACTATCAAGACTAAAGCTACTCAGTCAGCTCAAGACGGCCAAACAACTCAATCACGCCAAGCATTGCAAGCTGATATCGTTCGTCTAATGGAAGAGCTTGACAATATCGGTAACACTACTTCATTTAACGGTCAGCAACTACTAAACGGAACATTCTCTAATAAAGAGTTCCAAATAGGTGCTTATTCAAACCAAACTGTTAAAGCAAGTATTGGTGCGACTACATCTGACAAGATCGGTCTTACACGTTTTGAGAGTTCAAAACTACTTACTGGTACAGATAAAGTTAGCCTTAAATTCTTAAGCGTTGATGGTGTAAATGATATTAGTATAGCTTCTACTAAGATATCAACTGGTCTTGGAACTGGTGTTGGTAAATTAGCAGAAAATATCAACAAAACATCTGATAAGACAGGTATTAGAGCTACATTTGATGTAACTAGAACTATGTCAACTTCTATAGTAAGCGTATCTATCAAAAGCTTTGCTATCAACGGCGTTAAAATCGGCGACCTTGATGTAAAAGAAAACGATAGCAACGGCGCATTGGTAAATGCAATCAACGCTGTTAAAGATCAAACAGGTGTTGAAGCTTCTATCAATACAGAAGGCAAAATGGTTCTAACAAGCCGTGACGGTCGTGCGTTTAGTGTTTCAGGTGATAATATCTCAAAAGCAATCGGTATGAAAAAAGATCAAGTTTTCGTTGGTCGTATCAACCTTGTTCGCCTTGATGGTAGAGATATCAAACTATCTGCAAAAGGCGCAGCTGGCGGTGATGCTCTAAAACTAGAGTCAGAAGCTTTCTCAGCAAAAGGTGGTGCTCAAGCTTCAGTTGCTTTAAGAGATGTAAGAGGTCAAATAGACGGCAAACTAGCTAGTGCTATGGGCTTCCAAAGAATGACTAAAGTGCTTACAGTAGCTCAATCAGCTGGTGTAATGACACTAAAAGGCGCAATGGCTGTTATGGACATCGCTGAGTCAGCTCAAAAAACACTTGATCAAGTTCGTTCAGACCTTGGTTCAGTTCAAAACCAACTTCAAGCTACAGTTAACAACATAACTGTAACTCAAGTTAACGTAAAATCAGCAGAATCACAAATCAGGGACGTAGATTTTGCTAGCGAGTCTGCTAACTTCTCAAAACATAACATCCTAGCTCAATCAGGTGCTTATGCTATGAGTCAAGCAAACAGCGTACAGCAAAACGTAATGAAACTTCTACAATAACGTAGCTAGTTAAATTAAGTTTTTAATAGAGGCTTTGTTGCAGTAGCGAAGCCTCAAATGTGTTAATGCTTTTACAATACGCAAACCCCCAGCCCCAAAGCTAGTCTTTGGGGTTTTAGATATTTTTCCATATTAAGTTAAATTGTAAAAATAGAAAAATTATAGATAGCAAGCTCTTGCTTGGTAAAAATTTGGTATGAAAAAAGTGCGTATTAAAAGCGATATATAAATTTATCTAGCTTAGACTAGATAAATTTATACTATTTTATTTGTATTTTTATAGGCTAAAGCCATCATCAACTACGATATTTTGTCCATTTACATATTTTGAAGAATCACTTAGCAGATACACTAAAGCCCCGCATATATCATTTGCATCAAGCATACCTTTTGTGCCACATCTCTTTTTATACTGACTCAAAAATGGCTCAGGCTGTCCATCTAAAATCCCTCCAGGACTTATGGCATTTACGCGGATATTATCTTTTTTAAACATCTTTGCCATATATTTTGTCATACCAAGAAGGCCATGTTTTACGACTGTGTATTCAACCGGAGAGTGCATATTTGTCCCCTCATATGTCTCAAAAGCAGGGGCTCCGATACCTTGAATGGATGAGATGTTTATGATATTACCATAACCTTGTTCCAAGAAGTACTTGATGAAATTTTGCGAGATATTAAAGTATCCACCAAGATGTAAATTTAAAAAAGCATTAAAATCATCCATATCGATCTCAAAAAATTTCTTACCGTAATTTTTACTTTTTGGATAGGCGTTATTCACTAGTGCATCTATGTGACCATACTTTGAACGCAAGAAATTTATAGCCTCATTGATAGAATTTGCATCACTGATATCAATTTGCAAAACCTCGATCCTTGCATCTTTTTGCGAGCTTGTAATCTCGTCTTTTAGCAAATTTGCTCTTTTTGTATCAACCTCTGCTATCACACCAACTCCATTTTGGCTAGCAATCGCTCTTATGAAAGCACTTCCTATCCTACCAGCCCCTCCAGTAACTACTACGACCTTATCTGTTAGCATTTTTTTCCTTCATTAAAAACTCTACAAATTTAAAATCTAGCTCACAATCTATATCAATCGATCTATCTTCATCCATCACATAAAGTCCAGTTTTTGGTAAAAATAAAGTGTCATTATTTAGCAAAACTTCACGCTTCCATATGTAAATAGAAGCGTTCATATCATAAGTTTTTGGCGCATCTTGACGGCGCAAAATAGCATTTGGTAAAGTTTTGGCAAGTGCTACATGTCCATCTGGATAAATTTCAACTAGGTTAAAATATGGACTTCTTCTGCTTGGCATAGCGGTTATTAAGTTGTCATTATCATCACGCAAAAACTGCTCAAAAGAATTTGTTATGTCACTCACATCACGAAGCGGGGCTGTCGCATCAAGGTCGATCTCATAGTCAAATTTACGTCCGTAATGTTCCTCACTTTTTAAAAAAGCATCTTTTATAACATCAAGTTTTCCTGCCGTATCGCTAGCCATAGCAGCATCTCTTTTAAAAAAGACCTCTGCACCGTACTTTATAGCTGCTTCTGCTATCAGGTCACTATCTGTGCTAATAACAATATGCTCAAACAAATTTGATGCTATTGCCTGCTCTATAGTGTGGGCTATAAGTGGCTTACCACAAAGCTCACGCACATTTTTACCTTTTACCCCTTTACTACCGCCTCTTGCGCATATCGTACATAAAACATTACTCATTGTTTTGCCTTTGAATTTGATCTATCGCGTCCATCACATCTAGCCCCTCATCAAAGCTACAAATATATTTTTGCTCACCCAAAACATCTTTATGCATAGCTAAAAACATCTCATTTCTTGCCAAATTTGGCATGTTATAAATTTGCTTACTACCATCTTGCCTAATAAGTGTGCCTGCTATAAAGTCAAGCTCATATGTGGAGTCCTCGCACTCTACCCGCAAGATTCTATGCGTTATATGGCTTAGATAGTCGATACTTAAATTTGCTATGGCATCCATTTTAGTCATACCAAAAACCACACATAGATCATCGCTTGTTATCTCTAAATTTGAAATTTTACCTTGATAGCTCGTTAGGCTTTCAAATTTACCACATAACCACATGGCGTAGTCTAGCTCATGGCTAAGATCTAGCAAGACACCGCCACCTTTTTCTTTGCTAGCACTATAGCACTTTCTATAGTCGCCACTTCGCCAGTTTGGTAGATACTGACCGCAATTGGCATTTAGATATAAAATTTTCTCGTTTTTTAAAAACTCTTTTAGCTTTTGTAAGAGCGGATGAAATCTCAGCACATAGCCTACAAAAATTTTATTATTTTTAGGCGTAAAATTATATTTTTTTTCAAATAATGGCTTTTCGCAAAGTATGATCTTATTACTTACTCTTTCATCTATAAATTTCAAATTTTCTAGATGTAAAAATGTGGGAGTTGCTATAACAAAATAGTCAAACTTGTCTAAATTTGAGACCTCATCCAAGCTTTTATAGCAAATTTTACCAGCTACATTTTGGCTAGTAACTAGACAAATTTCATCTATCTGCGTCAAGGTCTCTAAGACCTCGCAGTGTCTTTTGCCAATTGAGCCATAGCCTACAACAAGAGCTTTCATCTAAAATATCTTTGCGTATTCTTCATTTGCCTTTTGATACTCTTCAAGGCGTCCTATGTCTATCCAGTACTCATGTATCGGAAAAGAGATTACATTTTTATTTTGAGCTATTGCCTTTTCAAAGAGCGTAGGCATATCATAAAACTCATCTTGTGGGATCAGATCTAAAATTTCAGGTGAGAGCATATATATCCCAGCACTTACGAAAAATTTCTGTACTGGTTTTTCTGCGATAGCAGTTATTTTATTATCATTCATCTTTACCACGCCGTAAGGAACCTCGTAGTCGTACTCTCTGACGCACATTGTAGCTGTAGCTTTATTTAGCGTGTGATAGTTAAAAATGTGCTCGAAATTTACATTTGTAAGAAGATCGCCGTTCATTACGAAAAATGGCTCACTTGGGCGCTCTTTTAGTAAGCTTAACGCCCCTGCTGTGCCCATCCTTTTTTCTTCTAAAACATAGTCTATATTTACGCCAAATTCTTTTCCGTCGCCAAAATAGTCTCTAATAATGCTTGCATTAAAATTTACGCACATCGTGATATTTACAAAGCCATACTCTGCAAATTTCTCGACTATCGTCTGAAGAATCGGCTTGTTTCCAACCTTTAGCATCGGCTTTGGCGTATCTTGCGTGAGTGGTCTAAGCCTAGTGCCAAGGCCTCCTACCATTAGGATAACTCTATTTGTCTTGCCAACTGGCTTAATAATATCTTCGATGTCTTCTATACCTACAAGCTTGCCAAGCTCGTCAACCAATGGAATTTTATGAAGTTTTTTAGCAAGTGCTATCTTTAAAATAGACTCTTTAGTATCACCGACACTTGCTATACTTGGGCTCTTGTGCACCACTAGACTGACGCTACTATTTAGATCAAGGCCGTTTAGCAAACCGCGTCTGATGTCACCGTCTGTTACCGTGCCTACTAGAGCGTCGTTTTTATCAACAACGATGGCGATTTGAAGCCCTCCGTTGTTGATAGTCTGCAAGGCATCTTTAATGGTTGAATTTATACTTAGTTTTATATCATTTACTATTCTCATTTTAAACCTATATCATAAAATTTCTTTTTTAAAATACCATCAAGCTTGGTCTCTTTTAAAATTTTAACCATTTTTTTGCTTGGATTGCCACCATCATAAGGATTGATCGTATCTTTTAAAATTTGCTCAAATTCTTTTGAATACGCTCTTTTTATAGCAGCTAAAATTTCTTCTTTATCAGGCCTAACGTCTATCACACTGCTAGCTCTAGCACGTCCTTTTTGGCGGTCGCCTATATTTACAGTAGCCTTTTTAAAGCTTGGAACTTCCAAAAGGCCACTTGAGCTATTTCCCAGGACGATATCAACAAATTTTATCGCGCTTAGGTATCTTAGCTGTCCAAGCGATGCAAAAGCCACTGCTTTTTGTGAGTTTTCGCTCACATACTCATCTATCATTTTATTTATCACATCGCCATCTGTATCGCTATTTGCCTTAGTGAAGATAAAATTTGTATCATCCAGTTCATCCAGTGCTTTTAAAAGCTCATTAAACTGCTTTCTTGCACTACTATTTTCAAGTGTAGCTGGGTGAAAAGTGATGAGGATATTTTTTTTAGCAAGCTTAAAATTTATAGACTTTTCAAACTCATCTTTGTTTAGCAAATTTAGCTTTTTTATATTTTCTATGCCAGGACCACCGACATTAAATACTCTACCAGGCTCTTCGCCAAGCTGAATTATGCGGTTTGCGTACTCATTTGTGGCTGCAAAATGTATATGGCTCATCTTTGTTATACTGTGCCTAAAAGCCTCGTCAAACGCCCCTTGTGTAGTCTCGCCGCCATGGATATGCGCTATTGGTATCTGTATGATACTAGCGACACATGCTACACCAAATATCTCATATCTATCACCAAGAAGCACTAATATATCAGGCTTAAGCTCAGCTAATGCTGGAGCAAATTTTTCATAAACTATTGCCATCTCAGCGCAAATATCAAGACTTGTATGCGAGCTGCTTAAAATTTCTATCTTTTTATCTATCTTAAATTCTTTTTCTATCTCTTTATATGTGAGCCCAAATTCAGGACTTAAGTGCATGCCAGTAACAATAAGCTGAAGCTTAAGCTCGCTATCTGCTTTTATCTCTTTTAAGAGCCAGTAAAGCAGGCCATATTCAGCTCTGGTGCTTGTCACTACACAAATTTTTCTCATATCAGTTCATTTTGTTTATAGTCTTTTTGTGAAATTTGCCCGATCACCTCATCCCACCTCATAGGATTTATGCCGTCTCCTGGGCGTTTTACGCAGATATTTTGTTCGCTAAAAATTTCACCTTTTTTTATATCGCATTTTGCCACGATCGACTTTCTAGCTATTTTGATATTTTCACTCTCGCTTTTACTAAAGTGCTTTAGTCCGTCTCCAAGCGCTAGCTCGATATTTCTAATAGCCCTAACCATAGCCTTTAGCTCGTCTGGCTCAAGACTAGCCTTGTGATCAGGTCCAGGCAGGCTCTTATCAAGCGTAAAGTGCTTTTCTATGATCTTTGCGCCCATGGCAACAGCTGCAATATCGACCTCAATGCCAAGGGTATGATCGCTATATCCGACTTCAAGACCAAAAGCATTTTTAAGAGTTATCATCGCCTTTAAATTTACATCCTCCATTGGCGTTGGATACTGCGTATTTGCATGAAGAAGGCTTATGTTTTCACGTTTCGTGCCACTTTTTACAAGTGCTTCTATAGCAGCTTCCACCTCGCCTAAATTTGCCATGCCGGTTGAGAGAATGATCTTTTTATTAAGCCCACCTATCTGCCTAAGATAAGGTAAATTTGTTATCTCGCCACTTGGGATCTTAAATGTGCTAAGCCCCAGCTCATTAAGAAGCTTTATACTATCGCTATCAAAAGGAGTTGAGAGAAAAGTGATATTTTTTTCTTTGCAGTAGGCTATAAGCTCTTTATGCGTGCTCTCGTCTAGTTCAAGCTTTTTTATCATCTCAAACTGGCTTTCATTTTTATCGGTAGTTTCTTTTTGATAACTAGCCTTTTGCGCGTTTTTTGAAACTAGATTTTGAGCTTTAAAAGTCTGAAATTTCACCGCATCAGCGCCAGCACTAGCTGCTACATCGATCAGTTTTTTAGCTAAATTTATATCACCATTGTGATTTACCCCAGCCTCAGCTATGATAAAAACCCTATTTGACATCAAATTTCCTTAAAATTCTAGTTTTACGCCTTTATAAAAGCGTTTTTCTCCAAGCTTCTCATCACGCTAGTTCCGACACCTATGAGGGAATTTTCGCCTATCACGATATACTCTTTACTGGTTGCATTACTACCAAAAAATGTCCCATCTTGCACAACAACGCCGCCATTTACCACGCTTGCTGTTGAGATATGGCAGTGATCGCCGATAGTTGCGTCATGCTCCACAAGCGCTTTTGTGTTTATGATGCAGTTTTTGCCGACATTTGCACCAGCGTTGATCAAGGCATGATGCATAACAACCGTTCCCTCACCTACACTTGCATGCTTTGAGATATACGCAAGCGAAGAGATAATGACTGGAAGGTCAAAACCTATCTCTTTTAGTAGCGCAAACAACCTTTTCCTAGGCTCGCTACTTTTTATCTGCCCAACCGTCACCACAGCATTTTTGCATGATGTAAAAACCTCAGCCAGATCATCATCGCTACCGATGATCTCATAGCCAAGCACCTTTTTGCCAATATTTTCTGCCGTATCTATGATACCAATTATATTAAATTTAGCCTCGCTCTCGATGACATCTATCACACTTTTGCAGTGTCCGCCGCCACCTACTAAAACTATATCTTGCACGGCTAAACTCTCGCGCTGCTTGGGATATTTACTATCCTATCGCTTAGAAATTTAGCATTTTTTAGCTCATCTCTTTGGCAGTCCTTAAACATATCAAGCTCATTCATAAGCTGCCATATAGGACGCGTAAAAACGCCATTTTCATTACTAAATTTCAAAAACTCATCTCTTTTTTCACGGCTTTCAAATAGCACCGCATTTAGCCAAAAATTTGACCTAGCGTCCGCTGGCTCATCTATAAATTTCACATCATCAAATTTAGAAAAATACTCTTTATAGATCATCGCAAGCTCGCGTTTGCTCTTTAAAAATAGCTCCAAATTTTCAAGCTGCGCCACAAGCAGAGCCGCGTTTAAATTTGGCAAGCGGTAGTTGTAGCCGATCTCGCTGTGACGATACTCAAAAGGATGTGGCACCTTAGCCGTTGTGGTGATAAATTTAGCGTGCTTTGCTATCTCCTCGTCGTTTGTGATGATAGCTCCACCACCTCCGCTTGTGACGATCTTATTGCCATTAAAGCTCATCGCTGCAAGCTTGCCAAAATTCCCCGTATGAGTGCCTTTATAGTAGCTACCAAGGCTCTCGGCGCAGTCTTCTACTAAAGCGATGTTCCAACGCTTGCAGATTTCAGCTATCTCATCTATCTTGCAAGGCAGTCCAAAAGTGTGCATAGGTACGCAAGCACGCACTATCCTGCCGCTAGTTTTATTGACACATTTGCCGCCTTTTAGCTCGCAGTTTTTCTCCAAAAACGCACTAAGTGACGCTGGCGACATACCGAGTGTGTCAAGATCAACATCCACGAAAACCGGCTTTGCAAAAAGGTAGGTAATGGCGTTGCAAGTGGCTATAAAAGTAACTGGCTGGGTGATCACTTCGTTATTTTGCTCTACGCCAGCTAGTTTTAGGCAGATGTGAAGCGCCGAGGTGCCATTTGTCGTGGCAACTGCAAATTTAGCACCGACCATTTGAGCTAGCTTACCCTCAAACTCATCGACAAATTTGCCGACACTTGAGACAAAGCTAGAGTCGATGCACTCAAGCAGATATTTTTTCTCGTTGCCTATAAATTTAGGCTCGTGAAGCGGGACTTTATCCTTGTTAAAGGTACTCTTTATAAATTTCAAAACCTCGTCAAAATCACATTTTTTCATCGAGATATTTTCCTGTTTCTTTATGCATAAAATTTGGTATGAGCTCGAAAACTTCGCGCAAAATCTCCTCTTTGCTCCATGTCAAGCTCGATTTTAAATTTAAGATATTGTTTTTGAAAATTTCTAGCTTTTTACTGTCAAAATTTGCATCATTTTTGACTATGCCGATGTTTTGAAGTCTTTGCATGTCAAGTCTCTCGCCGTCAACGAAAAACTCCTCGTAGTCCTTCTCTCCAGTCGTGTCACTAGGCGTAAAAAGACAAGGATAAAAGCCATCTTTTGGAAGCACTTTTGCAAGCTTTCTGGCCTCCTCCTCATTTTCACATAAAAATGGCTCGTAGCCTAAATTTGCTAAGTATCGCTTGGCTATCTCACTAAATGTTATGAGGTCTAAATTTTCATCTAGTTTTGGGAAAAATATATCTCTATTTTCGCCAAAAATGGTGCTTAAAAGGCAGAGCTCGCCGCTCTCTTTTGGTGTCAAAAAGTAGCGTCTGACGTCGTTTGGAGCGACTATTGGCTGAGACTTTTCTATACGTTTTTGAAAGCCAAAAAGAAGCGAGCCGTCGCTAAATGCCACGTTTGCAAACCTCGCCATCGAGACATCAATATCCAAAGAGTGCCTAAACGCAAACATCTCCATGATGCGCTTGCTAGCTCCCATTAAATTTACAGGGTTTGCGGCCTTGTCGGTGCTGACGCAGAAATATTTTTTTGACTTCATACCCATAGCTTGAGCCAGCGTTTTATCGGTGTTAAAGATATTTGTTTCAAGCATTCTCATAAGTGTAAATGGGTCTTTTTCGCTTCTAACGTGCTTTAGCGCTGATAAATTTAACACGTAGTCAAATCCACCGCTTTGCGCTAAAAGTGCATCAAATTCGGTGCTTGCAACATCTATGGCAAAAGTTTTAAAGTCGCCACTTATATATCCAAACTCACTTCTTATGTCACGCACTAGTTCAACAAGGTTGTTTTCAGAGATATCAACGACGTAGAGTTTTTTGGGGTCTCTTATAAATATCTCTTTTGTCACGGCAGAGCCTATCGAGCCAGCACCACCGATAACTAGAAAGCTTGAGCTTGAAACTATCTCTTTTAGGTCTTTATCAAGTGCTTTTATGTCATCTTCAAAGAGATTTTTCGTGCGTCCTATTAAGCTTAAGATATCCATTATTAGTCTTCTTTTGGAAAGATGCCACGTTTTTTAAGCTCTTTTATAAGAGGTTTAGAGGCTTCTTTTGTTGTTTCTATATCAGCATTTATGCCACCAGCTGCCGAAAATAGCCAGTATTTATGCGCGTTTGCCCATTCAAATAACTTATCTATCTTTTCTTTGTTTGTGTCGCTTGGGGCTACAGAAATTTTAGCAAGCTCTAGCTCCTGGTAGAAAACCGATATCATAAAAACATTTTGTATGTATTTCATATACTTTCTTTTTGATATAAAGTCTTTAGCTTTGTCTATTTTTTTAACTATTTTTAAAAGTTCATCAAAATGCTTTTGAGTTATCTTGTCTTGTTCTCTTAGCAAATTTAGCTCATCTATCCTAGGAGTAACTTCTAAAAATACTTTTTCAAGCTCTTTTTTCAAAAAGGTTTGCATTTTTATCTTTTCTTGTATCACTTTATAAGCTTTAAGCATATCGTTATTTGTTGTTTTTTCGCTATTTTTTGGTATGTTTGGCAGTTTCTTTTCTTTTTTATCCACACAAAGCTCTTTCATAACCTCTAAAAATGGTCTTTCTATTGTTCCTTCTATCCTTGCACCACCTTCAGTGCAGTTATAGGATGTTATATTTTCGAGTTTAGACTGCTCGATATCGTTTTCAAATTGATTTTTAAAAAGCGTCCAAACATAAGTCGTTCGCACTTCACCTTCGCCACCATAAGCTGTGATATATAAATTTTCATCCGGCTGAGCTATAGTATGACCTTTTGCATGACTTGCACCATCTTTTCCAAAAGCAAGATCCTGACCTATAAAAACAATATTTTTATGACCTAATACATAGGCCAACTGATAAGCCATATTTGCACAACTATGCCCAACTCCTAGATAGCCATATTTTTTTAAACCAAACATCTTCTCTTCATGTTGTGGCTTCATAGTAAGCACTAAGCGTCTTGGTAAGATATTTTTTACGCTTTGTGTGTGGGTCACAGAAGAGATAACAAAATGTATATCCTCATCAACATCTGGATGTTTTTTTTCAAAAAAAGTTGATGTCGGTATCATACGCTCGATAGACGTAACATAGTCAGGTTTTATGCCATTTCTAGCTAGTATGGGGTATGAAGCATCGACACTTATAATACTTACATAAGGTGCAAATTTTTTAAGCGTATCTAGTTGTTTGTCTAAACTTGGGCCGGTTGAAACAATTATAGCCGTATCAACTAGCTTATGTCTCTTCTTGATTAGATCGCGGTAGCAATAGTTTTTAAGCATCTCTGGCAAATTTTCTATATTTTGCCTTGTACCTATCAAAAGATCGTCTATAGAGTTACCATGTGCTATAACTATATGAGAAAATGCCTCTGCGAATTTTTTATTTATATCTATATAGTCATCTGAAAACCGATCATAAAATTTAGAGTGTATTATTAGATTATATGTCTTTGAGTAGGGTTCTAACTCAGCGTTTACTATAAGATAGTGAAACTGTGTGTGAGTTGTAAATTCTGAGAAAAATAGCACTATCTGCTCTTTTTCTAGCTCTTCAGATAGATCGATCAAATTTAAAACACTATAAATTATTTCAATCTCAGGTTCAATGATAGCAATGCTTTTATGAGTCTTATTTTTTGCTAGAGCTTTATAAAGTATGCCATTTCCAAGACCATAGAAAAAAAGACCTGGGTATCTTTTGTATTTTTTTTCTATCTCATCAAGCATCCTATATGTCTCTTCGACAGGATTTTCATATATGGATTCAGATGTCTCTTTGTTTATGATATTTATATCCAAGGGATCATTTTTTCCTAAAACTATCTCATATTTATTTTGGGATGTCATACTAAAAAGTCTTGCGGCCAAGACTTCATCTTGTTGAAATAACGCTTGTAGGTTCTTTTCAAAGATCGGATTTGTTATACCGTTTAGCTTTGTTTCTTTTGTCTGTTTAGCTGCTTTTTTACTTTTTTTCTCTGACATGTATATCCTTATATTTGAGCTTGATTTATGAGCTAGTTTATAAATTTTTAAGCAAAAGCTGTGCCAAATTTAAAATTTGTTTATCAAAGCTTCGCTCTTTCTAGCTTCTATTTCGTCAAAATTTCGTTATTGTTTAGAGTTTTTCGTAAAAAATGGGAGATAAATTTAGCCTTTGCAAGGTCGCAAAGGCATAAAATTTATTTTAAAATTCTAGGCAGCGTGATGCCTTCTTGAGCTTGATATTTACCATTTTTATCAGCATACGTCACCTCGCAAGGCTCATCACCCTCGATAAATAGCACCTGTGCGATGCCCTCGTTTGCGTAAATTTTCGCAGGCAGTGGCGTCGTGTTTGAGATCTCTATCGTGATATGCCCCTTAAATCCCGGCTCAAAAGGTGTGACATTTACGATGATACCGCACCTTGCGTATGTACTCTTGCCAAGGCAGATCGCCAGCACGTTATCAGGCATGTTAAAGTACTCGACCGTGCGTGCCAAAGCAAAAGAATTTGGCGGGACGATGCAGACATCACCCTTAAAGTCCACCACATTTTTTTCGTCGAAATTTTTTGGATCAACGACGGTGCCGCCGATATTTGTAAAGATTTTAAACTCGTTGCCCACGCGGATATCGTAGCCGTAGCTAGACACTCCGTAGCTAACGACGCCACGCCCCACTTGCTCCTCGGCAAATGGCACGATCATGCTCTTTTCAACCGACATTTTCCTTATCCAAGAGTCTGCTTTTAAACCCATTTTTTCTCCTTTTTTGGGCGATTATAACGCTTTGCGTCTTTAAAGTAAATTTAATGGCACTTTGCAGTAAAACTAGTATAATTTTGAGAGTGAAATTTCATAAAGGACAAAAATGCAAGAGAGAAATGCCGAAACTTTTACAGGAGAACGCGCGATGTTTGGGGCAAAAGGGCTAAATTTTACTAACTGCATCTTTGAAGACGGCGAGTCGCCGCTAAAGCACAGTTCAAATTTAAAGCTAAATGAGTGCGTTTTTGCCTACAAGTACCCACTTTGGTACGCAAGCGATATCACGCTAAATGGCGGCTACCTCGAGCCTTTAGCAAGAGCTGGCATGTGGTACAGTACAAATTTAAGCTTTAAAGACGTGCTCATAAACGCTCCAAAAAGCTTTAGAAAAAGCTCGCAAATTTTGCTAGAAAATGTAAATTTCTCAGACGCTAGCGAGACACTTTGGGGATGTTTGGACGTAAAGCTTAAAAATGTCTTTGCAAGAGGGGATTACTTCGCGGCAAATAGCGAAAATTTAGAAGTTGATGGGCTAAATTTAGACGGCAACTACTGCTTTGATGGCTGCAAAAACCTTCGTATCACAAACTCAAAGCTCATCTCAAAAGATGCCTTTTGGAACTGCGAAAACGTGGTCGCACAAAACTGCCTTATCTCAGGCGAATATCTAGCATGGAATGCAAAAAATGTGACGCTCGTAAACTGCAAGGTAAAGAGCTTGCAAGCGCTTTGCTACGTAGAAAATTTGGTCGTAAAAGATTGCATTTTTATGGATACAAGCCTTGCTTTTGAGTATTCAAGCCTCGATGTTAGCACAAAAAGCACGATAAAAAGCGTGAAAAATCCAAAAAGTGGCGTCATAAGAGCTGGCAAGATAGAGGAGATCATCATAGACGGCAGCTTGGTTGATACGAGCAAGATAGAGATAGTCACGGATGAAATTTAGCCATTTAAAGGAATAATATGCAAAATGAAAAATTTAGAGCGAAATTTAGTATAAAAAACGATGCTAAATTTAAAAAACTGCTACGCGAAGTCTCGCGCACCGTCTATAAAAAGAATAAAATTGTATTTTTAATGAGGGCGATCGAGCTGCCATTTGCTGTGCTATGCGGAGTAGCTTTAGTCACGCTTTTTGACATCACTGGGCACGAGTTAATAGTATATTCTGATATGGACGATGTCTCTACTTTGGCAAGAAATTTAGCCATCGTTTTGTGCGTTGGCGTGATCTTGCTTTATATTTATGCGGCTATTATTAAGCCAGTTTTATTTACTAGAGCCATTTACTCAAACATCGATGTTGAGCGCGAACAAGAGATCGTTATATATGATGATGAGGTCTTGTTTGTCACAAAAAATAGCACGGTTCATTTTTCATTTGGCGCGTTTCTTGGCACTTGTGAAACGGGTGATTTTATAGCTTTGATCTTAAAGGAAGGCTCATTCTTATATATCCCAAAAGAGCCACCAAATGAAAAAGCACAAGAAATTTTGGAATTTCTAAAAGAAAAGATAGGCTAAATTTTGTAACAAATTTTTAGGCGTTATGAATTAAATTTGCTGGCTATATTC
>NZ_POYX01000065.1:0-697 GCF_002913865.1 Campylobacter concisus | reverse complement strand
GGCCGGGAGATAGGGATTCGAACCCCAGGAGGCTTTCACACCTCAACGGTTTTCAAGACCGCCGCTTTCGACCGCTCAGCCATCTCCCGATTTAAAGATTTGTGATTATAGCCAACTTTGCTTAAAATTTGCTATAACCACTAAGAATTATTCTGTTTTTTCTTTGACGTAACTAGCGCCGTCATTGATCTTTTCTTTAGTCCATTCTTTGGCGTTGTGGCTATCTTCTTTTACGCCGTGCCAAGTGTTTGAACAACCTACTGCAAAAAATGCCATGCAAACTATTAAAAGCAACTTTTTCATTGTTAATCCTTTAATTTGGTTTTTTGAAGTCTGGAGGCGACACCCGGATTCGAACCGGGGATCAAAGCTTTGCAGGCTCATGCCTTACCACTTGGCCATGTCGCCGTTTTGGTGGTGCCCGAGACCGGACTTGAACCGGTACGGTAAAAACTACCGAGGGATTTTAAGTCCCTTGCGTCTACCATTCCGCCACTCGGGCAAAATTTAATGGAGCGGGAAACGAGATTCGAACTCGCGACCCCAACCTTGGCAAGGTTGTGCTCTACCCCTGAGCTATTCCCGCATTAAAGGTTGCAATGTTAGCCAAAAGTTGCTTAAAAATTTATTTTATAAAAACGACTTTCAAAAAAATGTAAGCCATAAAAAGATAAAATACCAAATCTTTTGGGGTTAT
>NZ_POYX01000064.1:0-2553 GCF_002913865.1 Campylobacter concisus | reverse complement strand
TTATTTCTCTCTTGCATGCAACAACACTGTAACTTTCAAATTTGCATTTTAGATATATTCTAAATTTAGCCTTTATACATAAAAGACACCTTTGCTGGTGCCTTTTTAACTATTCATATTTATTTTTTCTTCCATCTTATATGTCACAATCCATCTTGCAGTTTCTAAGTCTTGCGGATCATGAACTGTGTTCTTTTTGTATCTAGCATAGCAATTTTTAATATATCTTCATCAGTAAAAGCAAAATCAAAAACTTCTATATTTTGTTTCATACACCAATTTCGCAATAACGATGACATCTCTTTGAATTAACCACCTCAACATAATTCACCCTGTGGTTTTATTGTATTTTTTCCTCTGCAAATGGAGTCTAAACATCATTTACTCCTTGCCATATTCAAAACTAGCTTCGACATCTATGACTAATGGCGAAGGCTGTCTATAAAAAGAATCTCGTGGTATAGCTCTTCACCCTCGTCAAATGCATATATTATCGACACTTGCATTTTTATTTTGAAAGAGCCTTTTGCTAACGACACTTTTTGCAACTATCTTTGTATCTTTATCGAGATTATAAATTTAACTCATTTTGTATCCTTTTGTAATTTTACATGCCATTGCAGTTTGTGAAAAGTTTTTTAGTTAATTTATTAACAGAGATTATCTTCTTTTGTATTCCAATAATAAAAATAAATCACAATCGCTCTAATATATCAAATTCATAGTTACTTAAATCCATTGTCCTAAAATGTTTTTTTACATATTCAATAGTATTATTATAAGGTATATCTTTAAATTTTTTTAATGTAGATGCAGGGACTCCAAAATCTAAAAGTATACTCAACTTATTATCCACTCCTTCATGTTCCAGAATAGAAATAAAAGCAGAATAATTAGCAGCTTGTTTGCCATTGAGATAATTTACAATACTTTCTAGTACACTAAGTCTTTTAGGTATTTCGAATTTAGCTTGATTTCTGATAAAACCAAATACTTTTGAAACCGATAAGTTAATGATACTCTCTTCATTCTTGCCTTGATTGGCATCTTGTTGATGCTGATACTTAATCTCATTATTTATAATGGAGTGTAAATTTCCACCCTGGATTATTTGATGGCATTTTTGAGCTAAGAATTTATAACTATCCCCCTTATTGCCTTCCAGTAAATGATCTACTATATATAATGTACGAGATAATGTTTTATAAGTAGGAATTGGTGCATCCCAGCTCAATTGATTCAATATTTTTTTTCTACCATTTAAGCAATTATAAAGGTGCTTTTGCTTTTCAATACTATAATAGTTTGATTTAAAAATTTGCAATAAATCTACGGGTAGCCCTTGAATCAATTCTTCATACGCTCTTTTCTTTTGCTCTTTCATATCTTCTTTTTTTAAATTAACTAAAATTTCGCTTTGTAAATTATTATCTTGAGTGACTATGGGGACATCTATATTTTCCATCTCTTGCCTTGGAGGATCATCAAAATAATATACTTTTCCAGTATAGTATTTCATCATTCTTCCGGCACGCCCCTTGATATTATTAAAATCAAAGTAAGTCAGCTTGTTTTTTCCTTTGTGCATATCATATATGATAATGTTTTTTGCGACAGTGTTTACGCCCTCTATTAATAAGGTAGTTGCAAATAATATATTTATTTTATTGTTATTAAAATAGTCGAGTTGAGCATTAACAATATGCCTAGGATATTGACCGTTATGTAAACCTATACCTTTTTGTAAGTATTTTTTTAAATTCCATTTTACGGAAACATTTTCATCAATCCATTCAAAAATAGGAAAATAATTTTCTACGCCTTTTTTATTATCTCTAATAAATTCATTTGACAATTTTTCTGCTTGAGCAGGGGATTTGACATAAACTATAGTAGGCTCACTTAAACTATTTAATAGCTCAAACAGCTTCATTTTCCTTTCTTCCTTGGAAATACAGCTTATTTTTTCCAATTCTTGTCTTACTAATGAATACTTCGTTTTAAAGAAATTTAGACTATATTTTTCAATAAAATTATTATCAACACTATCTACCGATGGAGTTAGTAATATTAATTGCGGATTTTTAAACATTACTTTATAAAATGCAATATTTAATTGGCTGACTCTATCGTCGTGTTTATGGTTTGATATTTTATAAAATTCATCAACTATAAATAAATCTATATTGTTAATTTTTGGTAAAATATCTAAAATTCGCTCACTGGTTAAAATAAACAAGTTGTTTGCTTTATTTATGTCTTGGCTTGTATTAACCACAATATTATAAAAATCTTGATAATTTTGGAGTTTTTTTCTAGTTTCATCAATTAGTGCTAATGTCGGCTGAATAATTAATATATTACTATATTTTTTTCTTGCTACAAATTCTTGTATTAGTAGGCTTTTACCAAAACTGTAGGTGCGGAGATAAGTAAATTTTGTCTATTTGAGATTTTTTCTTCTAACACTTTCTGCCAGTAGTGAAACGTTACTCTATTATTTTCAAAATCGTTTATAAATTTAGATTTATGGTACTCGCACCTAATTAATGC
>NZ_POYX01000063.1:0-10215 GCF_002913865.1 Campylobacter concisus | reverse complement strand
CGACTGCATTTTGCTGCAAAAGACCTTGCTGCTTTTTTGTGGAAATTTAGCCGCTCATCATAAGGATTGTGATTTTGTAGTAAGTGACCGTGAGATCGTCACAAAAAAACCGCTATTTATAATAGGTAAAAACGCTCATCTTTCTCATCCATTCACAAGAGCCACTCTTCTTGACACGCTTGAGGAATTTTACTCGGCCACGCAAATTTCAAAGGCAAAAGAGCCAGATCAGATAGTAAATGAAAAGAGCTTGGAGCAAAAAGTATCACTCTTAATTGATAAATTTAAAGCCGATCTGCTTGAAATTTTAAGGGCAAATCAGTGAAGCTTTATACCAAAATTTCAAGTGGTAAATTTAAAGGCAAAAGGCTTGAGCTACCAAGTCTAAGTACGACTAGAAGCACAAAAAGCATCGTAAAAGAGTCCTTTTTTAACGTCATTAGAGATGAAATTTACTCGCTTACATTTATAGAGGGTTTTGGTGGAAGCGGCGTGATGGCAAGCGAGGCTGTTAGCAACGGAGCGCGTGAGGCTATCGCTATCGAAAAAGATAGAGCTGCTTTTAAGATCACGCAAAACAATCTTGCTAGCTTAGAGTGTGCAAATTTAAAAGCGATAAATGGCGATAGCTTTGCGCTTTTGCCTGATCTTGTAAATTCGCAAAATGGCAAGGTTTTACTCTATCTTGATCCACCATTTGACATAAGAGCTGGCTTTGATGATATCTACGAAAAGCTAGTAAATTTGATCTCGCAGCTAAAAAAAGAGAAAATTTATATGATAGTTTTTGAGCATAACAGCGACTTTAAATTTGGCGATGAAATTTCTGCATATAAGCTTATTAAATTTAAAAAATTTGGAGCCACTTCTCTCTCTTATTTTCAGTAAATTTTGGAACATCTTTTGCTTTAAAAACCTAAAATAGCTAAATTTTAGGAAAAAATATGAAAAAAATTTTATCTTTTGTAGCAGCTTCAGTGATAGCTACTTCAGCCTTTGCTACGCAGATAAAAGAGCTTGCAAACATCGTTGGCGTAAGGGACAACCAGCTAATAGGCTATGGTTTGGTCGTCGGACTAAACGGCACAGGGGACGGCTCAACGTCAAAATTTACTATCCAGTCGCTATCAAACATGCTTCAAGGCGTAAATGTCAAGATAAATCCAGACGATATCAAGTCTAAAAACGCAGCCGCTGTTATGGTGACAGCCAAGTTGCCTGCATTTGCAAGGCATGGCGATAAGCTTGACATAGAGATCTCATCTATCGGCGATGCAAAAAGCTTGCAAGGTGGCACACTTCTTATGACCCCGCTAAAAGGCGTTGATGGCGATATCTACGCTTTGGCCCAGGGGCCTCTAAGTATCGGTGGCAAGAGCGCGGGCAGAAGTGGCGGCAATCACCCAACCGTTGGCACTATCTTAAATGGTGCCCTTGTGGAGCGTGAAGTAACTTACGATATCTACAATCAAGATAGCATAAAACTAAGCCTAAAAGATACAAATTTTAAAACCGCCCTTGATATCCAAAACGCCATAAATGCAAACATCTCAGACGACACCGCAAAGGCGATCGATCCAAGAACGGTTATCGTTAAAAAGCCAGATGATGTTAGTATCATCGAGCTTGCAAGCGCTGTGCTTGATATTGATGTTGAGTATAAGCCAGATGAAAAGATCGTAGTTGATGAGAGAACTGGCACGATAGTTAGCGGTATAAACGCGGTAGTTAGTCCAGTTGTGATAACTCATGGTGCTATAACTATAAAGATAGAGCCAAACAGCTACGAAGAGGCGGCGCAAAATGATGTAAATATAGGTAGCGACACCTCAGTAGCCCCTAGTCAAAATCTACTTAAAATTTCAGGTGAGAAAACAACCGTTGCAAACGTGACAAGAGCGCTAAACAAACTTGGAGCAACACCAAGCGACATCATCTCGATACTTGAAAATTTAAAACGAGTTGGCGCGATACAAGTCGATCTGGAGATAATATAATGCAAATAGACAACACCCTAGCACTAAATTCATATAACGACATCTCAGCAAACAAGATAAAAAATGCAAATGCCAAACAAGATGCACTTTTGAAAGAGCAAACTGATGCTTTTGAAGCATTTATGGTAAAAGCTGTTCTTGATATCGCTTTAAAAGAAGATGATAAGAACTCACTCTATCCAAAAGCCGCTGGCAGCGACATTTACAGGTCTATGTATAACGACGCTATGAGCAAAGCTTTGAGTGGAAATTTAGGTTTTTCAGAACTTTTATACGATTTTTTAAAGAGAGACTCTTAAGTAAATTTATATTTTGCCGATGTAGTGATATAAACATTTTATTTTAAGAGGTATGGATATGATAACTCCTTTGAACCAAAGACCAAACTACCAGGCAAATACGCTAAATAAAAATAGCGATGCTAGAGTTGAAAATGAAAACAAAGAAGTAAAAACAAACGAAAACGCAAGAGTAAAAGAGATAGCTGATGCAATAGCAAATGGTACCTATCAGGTAGATATCTCTAAAACAGCTAAAGCTGTGGCTGATGCGTTGCTCTAAATTTAAAGGAATTTAAATGATAAAGAAGCTTTTGGACGAGGCCATAGGCGAGCTAGACGAGCTTATAAATTTAACGATGCAAGATATCGCCAACATAAAAGAGGCGAAACACTCAAGCGTTGATGAGAGCGTGAAGAAGAAAAATGCTCTCGTGCGCGCTTTTGAAGATACCAAAAGAGCTTTGGATAAAGAGCTACTAAGGGTCTCAAAAGAGAGTGGCACTACAACACTTGCAAATGTTTTAGATGATGAAGTGAAGTCAAAGTTAGTACTTATGCGTTCAAAGCTTGAAATTTTGCATAAAGTAAATAAAGAATATGCAAGACACGTCGTTGTTGTTAAAGAGTTTTTCGACTCACTTAGCAAAAAAGTCTTTGGTACTCATACTAATGAATACGGACAAGACGGCAGCGGCACAGATAATAATTTTTACAAATCAAGGGTTTAAAAAATGGCTAATATCTTTATGTCATTAGGCACAGGCGTTTCAGGGCTAAATGCAGCCCAAGTGCAAATAAGCACAACCGGAAACAACATCACAAACGCCGATAGTAACTACTACACAAGGCAGCGTGTAGTCCAGTCTGCATCTCCAGCGATGAACACAGTCCCTGGTGGCGTTGGCACAGGCACGCAAGTAGATACCGTGACAAGGCTTCACGATGAGTTTGCCTACTCAAGACTAAAATATTCATCATCAAATTTAGAAAATACAGGCTATAAACAGAGAATTTTACAAGAGGCGACAAAATACTTCCCAGATCTAAAAGATAACGGCATGGTAAAAGATATCCAAGAGTATTTTGCAGCGTGGAATAACTTTGCTTCAAACCCAGACGAGGGTGCTCAAAAGGTAAATTTGATAAACAAAGCTAGCGTTTTAACAGCTAGCATCAACCGCTCATCAAAGATGCTTTATGATATGCATACTCAGATAGATGAGACTATAAAGATAAATATAAACGAGATAAACTCACTTGGCAAGCAAATAGCAAATATCAATAAGCAAATTCAAAGAGTTGAATCTGGCGCAGACGCTGGCATCAAGATAAATGCAAACGACCTTCGTGACAAGCGCGATGAGCTAGAGCTTGCTATGTCAAAGCTAGTAAATACGGCTGTTTATAAAAGCGATCTAAAAAGCGAGTCAAGGATAGATACTGGCATAAGCGATCAAGGAAGATACTACAACCTAAATATCGGCGGTGTGAGTATTGTTGATGGTGTAAATTTTCATGAAATTTCTATGAGCTCAACCGAGAGTGGGCAATACACGAAAATTTATTATGAAAGAGAAGATGGCAGACGTATCCCTATGGAGGAGAAGATCACAAATGGCAAAATAGGCGCCGCACTTGATCTTAGAGGCCGCAACTACGAGCCAGATAATGATAAATTTAGCGATGGTATCATCCAAAAATATATCGATAACCTAAATACATTTTCAAAAACTTTAATAACTAGCACAAACAATGTCTATGCCGAGTCTGCGGTTGAAATTTCAAACTCAGATCCGATCAGCTACCTAGAAAACGATAAGACGCTGATGAACCACGACAACAGCATAAGAAACGGCAGCTTTGATGCTATCGTTTATGACAACAAGGGTAACGTCGTAGCTAAAAAGACCATCGAGATAAACGGCACAACGACTATGAATGATACAAAATACGGCAACTCTGTTGTGCAGGATTTTAACTCAAATTCAGACGATAACAACGACAACAACATGCTAAATGACGTCGATGACTTCTTTGAAGCGTCATATTTTTATGATAAAAATACGCATCAAGGCACATTTGCGCTCATACCAAAGCAAGCTCAAGGGCTTTATAGCATATCAATAGTCGATCACGGCACAAATTTTCCAGGCGTTGTTGGCATCAACAGATTTTTTTCTGGCACAAACTCAAATACAATAGGCATCAATCAAAATTTCACCCAAGATCACACAAAGCTTCGTGCCTACTCAAAGCCGATCGTCGGAAACAACGAAGTTGCAAACAAGATGATCCAGCTTCAGTACCAAAAGCAGACATTTTACTCAAGTGGCACTGCGCTTGATAGGGACGAGACAATAGAGGGATATTACCGCTATTTTACGACCGATATGGCGAGCGATACTGAGGCGAATAATACTATCCACGATACAAACACGTCTTTACAAAGGACTGCTGAAGAGGAATTTCAATCAACAAGCGGCGTAGATACCAACGAAGAGCTTACAAACTTAATCCGCTTTCAAGCGAGCTACGGCGCAGCTGCAAAGATCATCACAACCGTTGATCAGATGCTTGACACCCTTCTTTCACTAAAACAATGAGTGATATAAAGAGCCTTTTAGACGCACACGTACTTAGTAAAAATACAAATTCTGGGCTATTTGACGCCCCAGATCCTCTTCAAGTAGCTACTAAATTTAAAGAGCCAAACATAGCGCTCATTTGTGCGTTATTTGCTTATGGCAACGCAAAAATGATAGTGAAATTTCTAAATTCGCTTGAATTTAGCTTGCTTGATGAGAGCGAGCAAAATATCAAGAAAAATCTGTCAAATTTCAAATACCGCTTTCAAAATGAAAACGACGTGAGAGAAATTTTCATCACGCTTTCACGCCTGAAAAAAGAGGCTGACATAGAAGAAATTTTGTGCCAAGGTCTTGCAAAAAACGGCGACATGATAGAGGGCGTAAATGAGCTTATTAAATTTATATATGGGCTAAATTCTTACCGCTCAGATGGATATGAGTTTTTCTTTGGTAAGAGCTTTAGCAAAGAGCCTCAAAGTCCATATAAACGCTACAATATGTATCTTCGCTGGATGGTGCGAGATAGTGACATCGATCTTGGACTGTTTAAAAATTTGCCAAAAGATAGACTTTTGATGCCACTTGACGTGCATACGCATAGGGTTTCATTAAATTTAGGACTTATAAATAGAAAGAGTTACGACTTCAAAGCGGTCATGGAGCTTACAAAAAAGCTTAGAGAATTTGACGAGCTTGACCCGATAAAATACGACTTTGCGCTTTACAGGATAGGGCAGAGCAAAGAGCTAGAAACCATCGTAAAAAATCTCAAAAAATAAAAATTATTGCTAAATTTTTAAATTTAGGATAGACTTGTCATACAATTTTATCCATAAGGAGCTTGTATGAAAAAAATCGTTTTACTAAGTGCAGTTTTAGGAACTTTGCTTTTTGCTCACGAGGGTCATCACTTTGATCCAAAGGCTGGCGAGCATCTAGTCATACCTGTTAATGAGCTAAGCGAAAAGGGCGATAAGAGCGTTGGCGAAGTAGTAGCTGTTAAGACAAACTACGGCGTTGCGTTTTTTCCAAATTTAAAAGGTCTTCCTGCAGGACTTCATGGCTTTCACGTTCATCAAAATGCTGATTGTGGCGCGACTGAGAAAGGTCTAGGTATGAAAGCAGGTGGTCACTGGGATCCAGCTGAGACAAAGATGCACTCATTCGCATGGGACGATAAGGGTCATAAAGGCGATCTACCAGCACTTTACGTAGATGCCGAGGGCAATGCAAACTACCCAGTGCTAGCTCCAAAGATAAAAAATCTTGACGAGCTAAAAGGTCACTCACTAATGGTTCACGTCGGTGGCGATAACCACAGTGACCAACCAAAAGCACTTGGCGGTGGCGGCGCTAGAATGCTTTGCGGCGTTATTAAGTAATAAAGCCCCCACAAAAAGCCTTTAAATTTAACGTTTAAAGGCTTTTTTAAATTTCTCGCTCAAATTTAACTCCCATTTCTAAGATGAAATTTTAAAACTTTAAACTACAATCCGCTTTTAACTTAAATTTACAAAAGAGTAAAAATGGAATTTGACCTACTTAGCTACGTCGTCTTTTTTGTGGCTGCATTTTTGGGTGGTTTTATCGACGCGATCGCAGGTGGTGGCGGACTGATCACTCTGCCAGCTATCATGGCAATGGGCGTGCCACCTCATCTTGCCCTTGGCACAAACAAGCTTCAAGGCGTCTTTGGTAGCTTCACGGCAACGCTAAATTTCACCAAAAAAGGGCTGATTGATTACAAAGAGTGCTTTGTTGGCATAGTTTTTACATTTATTGGAGCCCTCATCGGCGCAACGCTCATTTTATTTTTAAATGCAAATTTCTTAAAAATAATCATCCCATTTTTGCTTATCGCCATCTTTATCTACACGCTTTTTATGCCAAAAATAGGCGAGAGCGACAGGGCTGCAAAGATGAATGAGAGGCTATTTTATGTCATCTTTGGGCTCATTTTGGGCTTTTATGACGGCTTTTTTGGCCCAGGAGCTGGTTCGTTTTGGATGTTTGCGATGGTGGCACTTATCGGGCTAAATTTAAAAAAGGCGGTCGCTCACACAAAGGCTTTAAATTTCACCAGCAACATCGTAGCACTTGGCGTTTTTATAGCTGGCGGGCAGATACTTTGGCTAGTTGGCTTTTTGATGGCTGTGGGGCAAATTTTAGGAGCTTATTTTGGCTCAAACTTAGTCATCAAAAAAGAGGTCAAATTTATTAGAACGATGTTTTTGATAGTTGTCGCAGCGACCATTTGTAAACTACTTTTTGACTACTTCAAAGCTTAAAATTAAAAATGTTTTAACAATAATTTTGTTACAATCACGCAAAATTCTAAATCTAAGGTAAATCAATGAAAGATTTGTTTCTATTCTCAAATTTGCTAAACCATTCACATGCCTTTGTCTATGCGTTTCACTTTTGCCTTGTAGCTTTGATCATCCTCATCGTTGCCTACATCGCAAGGAGCAAGATGCAGCTTGTACCAAGAGGCCTTCAAAACATAGTTGAGGCTTATTTAGAGGGCGTTATCTCTATGGGCAAGGATACTTTAGGCAGCGAAAAGCTAGCTAGAAAATACCTTCCACTTGTCGCAACTATCGGTTTTATCGTATTTTTCTCAAACGTCATCGGCATCATCCCTGGCTTTGAGTCACCAAGCTCAAGCTTAAATTTAACTCTAGTTTTGGCTTTGGTTGTATTTATTTACTATAACTTTGAGGGCATTAGAGAAAATGGCTTTTTCAAATACTTTGGACACTTTATGGGACCAAACAAATTTCTAGCTCCTATTATGTTTCCAGTCGAAGTCATCTCACATCTTTCACGTGTAGTTTCGCTTTCATTCCGTCTTTTTGGTAACATCAAAGGCGACGACTTGTTCTTGCTTGCGATGCTTACACTTGCACCTTGGTTTGCGCCGCTTCCAGCCTTTGCACTTCTAACACTTATGGCTGTTTTGCAAACATTTATCTTCATGATGCTAACTTATGTTTATTTAGCTGGCGCAGTCGCTATTAGCGAGCACGAGCATTAAAATTTAAAGCCATATTTTTATATGGCTTTTCTTTTTTTAAATTTCTACTATCTATCAAATTTAACTTTTAGTCAGTATTTCAAATTTTGTTTTATAAATTTTGTGAAGAATTTAGTAGTAAAAATGTGCGCCATTTCTAGCGCACATAAATTTATTTTCTGTGGTCGTATTTCCAGCCCATTTTTTCAAGCTTTTCAACGATCTCGACAACATAGTCAGTCACACAATCAAGCATCTTTTGACCTTTTTCTAGGCTAGCTTTTGTGCTATCTCCTGTTGCACCCGTCTCTGTTACCTCTTTGATATCCCAGATGATGGTGCTAAACTCGCCAAAACCGATCACATCGTGAGGCACTTGTGACTTTGCATACTCTAAATTTACAAGCTCAGGCTTAACTGCCATAGTTATAGAAGTCTCGCCCTCTCCGCCGTGGCCAAGTCCATCCCAGACGTCAAATGTACCTTTTAGTCTAGCTCCTGTGATGTTCCACCAAGCAGGGATAAAGACCAAAACAGCGTCTTTATGTCTATCTTTTACCTTTCTAGCGGCGATCTCAAGGGCAGGGATGTTGCCGTCGTGGCCATTTAGGATGATGATATGTTTTATGCCGTTATTTATAAGGCTCTCAAAAATGTCTTCAGCGATCGCTATCGTGGTTTCAAATCTAAGAGTGACTGACATAGGAAATTGGTTGTAGTGGATAGAAGTACCAAAAGGCACGCCTGGAACAACGATAGTCTTTCCAAGTCTTAGAGCTGCTCTTTTTGCGATCTCTTCAGGCACAAAAAGATCAGGGCCAAGCGGCAGGTGCCAGCCGTGGCTCTCGCAACTACCAAAGGTCGTGATAGCGCTATCTATCTCGTGTGCCTCAAATTTTTGCTTTAGCTCTCTTGCGCTAAATTCGTTTAAAACTACCTTTTTCATCTCATCTCCTTGTTAAAAATTTTATAAAATATCGGATAGATAATAATCGTAATAACTAACGCTACAAGACCTGATGGTAGGTCAAATGGAAGTGGCAAATAGTACTGGAAGATAAATCCAAGCAAAGCGCCTATGATAAATGAAATAACGCCAGCCATGTGATAGTCTGGTTCGCTGTTAAATTTAGCGATGTCGTACTTTCCTTTTTTGATGATGTAATAATCAGCTATCAGCGGACCAGCAAGAGGCGGAGCAAATGTACCAAGTATCGTGATAAATGACGCAAAGAACATTTGATAAAAGGCAAATGAGCCAAGCACAGTGCCTACTATGCCAGCAAGTAGCACTAGTTTTTTTCTATTTATGTTTAAATTTATGCTTGATAGCACTGGACCAGTATATAGCGAGTTGCAGTAGAGCTCGGCATTGTTTGTTGTCCAAAGCGATGCTGTCCAAGCTATGACACCGATGATAGCTAAAAGGGCTGACTTTGTTAGCATCCACTCTACGTAGTTAAACTGACCAACGCTTACTGCGCCGATGTAGCCAACTATGTTTAAAAGAGGGTTTGTTAGTATAAAGCAAGCTACGACACCAGCGATGACTGCTTTTACTGACTTGTTAAATCTAAATAGATCAACGCCCATAACAGCTCCTGCTATCCAGCTACCAACAACAGCTGTGATCGCATTTCCAAGCCCAAGACCTTGTATATTTTTGGTCTTTTCTAAAAATGCTGCAGCTCCGCCGCCCTCTGCTAACATCTCGTAGCCAACATAGACTGCGATGATTAAGATAACAGGGCTTATAGGGATAGCGATAGCCTCGATGGCTTTGATACCTACGTATGCTGTGATGGTAAATATAATGCCAAAGATGAAGCAAAATAAAAATACCTCAAGCGTGATCGGAGCGATATCTTTGTAGCCAAAATTTGCTGGGTCAAAGACGATGACGCCACTTGGGTTGCCTATAAATGAACCCCAAATTTGACCGACCATGCCAGTGATGCTGGCAAACCAGCCAAGTGTTAGCAGTGCCATGATGATCATTGGCAAATTTGCACCTTTTATGCCGTAAGAGTACCTAGAAACTAGAGCTAGGCTCATGCCTGTTTTTTGAGCCATTATGCCAAGTAGCGCAGTGATGATACTTAGCGAGCCCATACCTAAAATGATCGCCCAAAGGGCAGTTTGAGGTGAGACGCCAGGCTTTCCGCCAAAACCGGCTAGAACGCCACCTATGAAAAGTCCAGTAACGACGTAGCCAAAACCTACCCAAACCATTATCTGGTTAAATGTCGGGCGTCGCTCAGACATCGGAACTGGAGACAGCATGCGTTCGCCATCTTCTAAAACAACATTTTCTTTGTCGCTCATACAAGCTC
>NZ_POYX01000062.1:0-9075 GCF_002913865.1 Campylobacter concisus | reverse complement strand
AACAGGTCGATTAAGACGCTCGACTGGATCTTTACGTAGTCTGGATTAAATTCTTTTAATTTCTCAATGCCTTTTGCATTAAGATCAAAGTGGTCAAATCCAAAACCAAAGCCGAGTTCTTTTAATTTTTTAGTAAGTCTAACTATACTTTCGATACTAATATCGTCTTTGTTTGGAATTTCTATATAGTTTTTAGATTTTGAAATTTGAGCGATTTTCTTAAGCGTAGCTTCAAGTTTTGAGAAATTTTCATCCGAGCTTAATATCTCTTTTCCTAAATTTATCGCCAAGCTTCCTTGAGGCAAGATATTTTCAGGCAAAATTCTAGCGATCCTATTTAGGATATGAAGATCAAGCATCGCACCTAAATTTAGCTCATTTACCATTGGCATAAAGTATGATGCCATACGCCATTTGCCCTCGCTATCAACTAGCCTTAGATAAAGTTCATACTGCTCAAAGCTTGAGTCAAAACCAACTACTTTTTGAGCTGCAAATTTAAATTTATCCTCTTTTATAGAGTCAAAAATAAGCTCTTTATATTTCTCTTTGCCGATGACTAGGGTGTTTTGATTTGCATTAAATTCCTTGCAAGTAAAGCAGCCAGCTAGTCTTGCACTAGCCAATGTAACGTCAGCTGAAGTAAGTAGTGTCCTCATGTCAGTGCTTGGTGAATACTCAACAATAGCAGCATTGACTGGACATTCGCTATCATTTATAGAGAAATTTGCATAGAGTTTTTTAAACTCAGCCATGATCTTATCGTTTAGAGCTGAGAAATTTGATGAGTTTTTACCGTATGACATAACTATAAAATCGTTGTCATTTAACCTCGCGACGATCGCATTTTGGTCATTTTCAGCCGATTTTTCTTGTAAAATTTGAGCTATTTTTATGATGACACTTTGCCATTTTTCAAAGCCAAGAACGCCTTTTAATCCAGCTAGATCTTTAAAGCTAATAAGCGATGCAACACCACTTGAATACTCTTCACTCGCTAGATACTCGCTAAATTTAGTTTGAAAAAACCTTCTATTGTAAGTGCCGCTCATAGAGTCTTTATATAAAAGCTCTTGATACTTGCTAAGCGTAGCAGCCTCTCTTTCAAAGATGTCTTGAACCTTGCTAACCATCGAGTTCATGGCGAGCACCATCTTTTTAAGGTCAGTTGTGAATGGAATTCTCTTTTGAATGATAAATTTATTATCAAGTATCGCTTCAGCTTGATCTTGCACCTTAACAAGTGGTCTAAATATCGCCTTTAGGGCGAAAAATGCCACGATAATAGCGATGATGATCATTAAAGCTAGAAAGTTAAAAATATTTTTTGAGTTTGAGTAAAGCTCATTGTAAGCAAGTGCTGTACTACCTTGAACATAGAGTGTGCCAAATTTTGCCCAGCCAGTCATGATCTCACTTGTTGCCACTGGAGCTTCAAATTTAGCGATCTTATAAAACCACTCTGGGATATCTTTAACAATAGTTTGTTGAGAATTTTCTATAAGTACTTTACCATCGACATCTTCAAGCTTAATGAGCTTGTATCTGCCGCTATCAAACATAGAATTTATCATCGTTTGTGCCAAAGACATATCCTCAGGATCAATAATCGGCTTTAAAGCAAGTCCAAGTGAGTTTGCTGTGTGTCTTGCGTTTTCACCGAGCTGGTCGTTGATGTATCCATTTAGGCTCTTAAAATTTAAGTAGCCAACAGCCATAAAAATCACGATGCCAAAAGCTATCACAGCGATCATAATCTGTTTAAATAGCGTCATAAATCCTCTTTTCCTATCCTATCTATTAGTTCCATCCACTTAGGATTTTGTTTTTTATTTCCACCTGGTATTGCCTGACCAAGACCTTCTTGTTTTGCCAAGTATAGCGAATCACCGTTGAAACTATAAACTGGCACGAGGTCTGTTCTTTGTGTTGCGATTTTTATTTTACCATTTATGTTGTCTAAAATTAATGGAATAGACTTTGGTGTATCATAATATGCCAAAACCATATGTGCTTGGTTGTATCTTAAGGCTTTAACGTATGTGAAGTATAATTTTTGAGTTGGAATTCCAAGTTGCTTTAGAGTGAAATATTTTGCGATAACGTAGTCTTCGCAGTCACCAGCGCCTTTTCCTACAAATTCCATTCTGGTAGCCCAGTAATCTTTTTTATGCCAAAGTTGCATATCATCAACCCACCTAAAAGAGTTAAAAAAATCATTTACTTTTATTAATTTCTCTTGTTCGGTTGCATCTTGCAATGAAGTCATTAAAGAATTTAATGCCGATGCCCTTCTTCTTGCATCTTCTCCATAAATTTTAGCCACCTTTGCTATCGTTGTTTGTTTTACAAAATCCCCAACAGCATTTAATGCTAATAACGAAAAAAGGACGCTTAAAGTAAGCGTCCAAAATTTTGCTTTGACCCTCATGGTCATCACTTTTTAAATTTTTATCTTAAGTCGTTTTGAATACTGCAAGCGCCTTGAATATATCTCTTAGCAAAGCCTGGCTCAAAACTATCTGAAACCATACCCATGTTATCTAGCAATCTATATTTTGCATAAGATAGTGCAGTCTCAGTTGTAGCGATCTCTTTTAAAGCTGTGTTGTATTCGTTTTCTGCATCAAGTAGGTTGATAAGGTCGCGGCGACCAATTCTAAACTCATCTTGGTATGCATCAAGAGTAGCTTTTGAATATTCAACGTGTTGATTTAGATATCCCATTTTCTCTTGGTTAAGAACATAGTTTTGCCATGAGAATTCTAAAGACTCTTTAAGCTCTCTTACAAGGTTGTCCATAGTTTGTTGCTCTTGTTGAACAGCAAGTTGGCTCTTCTCTTTATCAAGTTTATCATTACCTTTGTTGTAAAGGTTATAGTTTAGTCTTAAAAGAGCGTCAAATGTTTGCTCTTCATAATCATCATATAAAACATTTGAGTGATCATAAGCACCTGATACAACAAGATCTAATTTAGGCAAAAATGGTGCATTTTTCTCTTTTACAACAGACTCTGCCATAGCGATGTTTGATCTTTGAACTAGAAGTGTTGGGTTGCAAAGAACAGCTTTGTCATAAACAGCCTCTTTAGTGCTTGGTAATGGCAGGTTAAACTCAGGCATTACTAGGTTTTTAGCAGCAACTTTTCTTCCATATAGTTTTTCAAATGTAGAAAGTGCATCCTCGTAATTGTTTTTAGCAGCTACATAGTTTGATTGAGCCAAAGTATAGCGTGATCCAGCTTGTCTCTCTTCAGAAGCTACGCCGTAACCTGATCTTGCTCTATCTTTGATTTGATTATAAATTTCTTCATGGCTTTTTACATTTTCTTCTTCAATGTCAAGAATTCTCTTTGTTTGAAGAACTTGCAAATAAGCATTTGCAGCGCTTAGTGTTAGTCTATCTGCAGCTTGAGCTACCGTGTAAGCAGCTGAGTCAAGTCTTGCGCTTTGAGAGTTGATTCTGTTTTTATCAGCACCACCATTATAAAGGTTTTCAACCAAAGTTAAAGATGCGCCAGATACTCTGCCATCGCCTCTTCTTGTTGTAAGACCGTCATCAAGACGTTTTCTCTCATATCCTACCCTAGCAGCTGCATCGAGTGTTGGATAGTAAGCATTTTTAGCTATTTTTAGATCTTTACCAACTTGTAAGTAGTTAAATTCTGTAGCTTTTAGGCTTGGGTTTTCATTTAAAATAGTTTTTACAACTTGATCCAAAGTCAATACGCTATCATCAGCTTGTGCTGTAGCTGCTGCTTTAGGCTCAGTTGATATAGTTTGCTCTATATTAGATTTCTTAGCTGATTGAGCATTTGCGACAGGTGACTTAGCTCTCATTAAAGCATCTTTGTAACCTGACTCATTTTGAACTTTAGCTAACAACTCATTAGCTTCATTTTCAGAAACTGGAGTTGTATCAACATATAAAAACTTTCTTCCACCAACTTCATAAACGCCAGTAGTTAGTCTGCTATCTGATATTTTGCTATTTACTTTGCTAACAGCACTATCGATTCTAGCAGCGTTATCATCTTGAGCAAATGAAGCTAGAAAAATCCTATAAGGGACATCTTGGGCAGACAGCAATGTTGCTGCGGCCAAAGCACTAATTGCTAACATCTTTTTCATAACTAGATCCTTTTACCTTTTTATTGTCAAGCTTTGGCTCGACTTTTAGTGCGAATTATACACCAAGAAATATTAAACGTATTTTAAACACTCTATGACAAAAAAATAATTTTTATATCGTCTTAGAAAATCGCCTTAAATTCTCTGGAATTTTCTTAAGATACTCATCAAAACACATTGCAATATTTCGTATTATCAGCGTTCCTGTCTCATTTACACTGATTTTATCTGTCGTAACATCGACAAATTCACTTAAATCCTTTAGCTCTTCAAGCTCATTTTTGAAATGTTCAAAGAAATTTATATGAAATTCATCCTCGACTGCCTTGATATTAAGCCCAAAATTGCTCATCAAACTCATAATAACACTTTTTCTAAGCAAATCTTCATCGCTTAGATAAATTCCCTTTGCATATGGCAACTTTCCACTATCGATCGCCTTTTCGTACTCATCCATATCTTTGTGATTTTGCGCGTAGTGTCTTTTACACTCGCCGATGCTTGTCACGCCTATGCCAATAAGATCAGCGCCGCCCTTTGTCGTATAGCCTTGGAAATTTCTATGCAAAGTGCCATTTGCCAAAGCACCAAAAAGCTCATCATTTGGCTTTGCAAAGTGATCCATTCCTATCATTTTGTAGCCATTTTTAGTTAAAAACTCAGCTGTAAATTTTAAAATTTCAAGCTTCACTTCTGGATTTGGCAGGGTTGTCTCATCAAATTTACGCATCGACTTTTTTATCCACGGCACGTGAGCGTAGTTAAATACTGCAAGCCTATCTGGATCAAGTGTAAGAGCAAGCTCAAGCGTCTTTTTAAAGCTCTCTAGACTTTGATACGGCAGGCCGTAAATTAAATCCATATTGATTGATTTTATGCCCTTTTCTCTAGCCATTTTTACGGCATTTTGAGTGATCTCATAAGGCTGAATTCGGTGAATTTCTTTTTGCACCTTTTCGTCGAAGTCTTGCACACCGTAGCTTATGCGGTTAAAACCGTGAGACACTAGTACATCAAGCTGCTCGTTTGTCAAAAATCTCGGATCTATCTCGCAGCTTATCTCAGCCTCTTTTGAGAAATTTTTAAATTTAGCTTTTATGAGTTTGATGATCTCGTCAAGTTGAACCGCATTATAAAATGTTGGTGTGCCGCCACCAAAGTGCATCTGCAAGACCTCGGTGCTTGTATCTAGGTGGCGAGCTAAAATTTCAAGCTCTTTTTCTATGTACCTTATATATCTCTCTTTGCGATCCTCTTTGCTCGTGTAGATGACGTTACAGCCACAAAAATAGCAAGCACTCCTGCAAAAAGGCAGGTGTAAATAAAGCGAAAGTGGCCTTTTTTTATCGCGGTTTTCAAGCTCTTTTATATAAGCCTCATAGCTAAATTTATCACTAAACTCCGGCGCTGTCGGATAGCTCGTATATCTTGGCCCTGGCCTTGAATACTTCACATACGCACTAAAATCAATCATCTGCCCTGCTCCTTGCCATTTGGATCATCTCTTTTATATCTACAAATAAATTTGGATGCTCTTTTTTTATATTTTTTACTAATTTTTCAAGATCTATGTTAAACTGCCTGCTCTTTTTATCGTGAGCGATCTTTTTGATCTCATCCATCGCAACCACCCAAACATCGCTAAAATCAACTGGGATATTTTGCCAGATCGTCTTTTCAAGCCTTAGGTCAAAATTCTCTTTTTGCGACTCTTTTAAGGCCTCTATCAAAGCTGAGAGTGATTGTACAGAAATGACCGTATGTAAATTTTGATTTTCATCAATGCCAAACCACGGCTCTTTCGAGTCCCAAGAGCCACTTTTTAAATTTAAGATATGCTCGTTTGGATTTTTCGTTGAAACTATCTCAAAGACCGTTTTTTCAGGGCTACTTAGCCCAAGTGTAGTGCCGATCTCATCTATCTCATCATATATATTTTTCTCTTCACTCATTTTCTTCTCTCATCTAACCAGACCATCACGCCCTTTTGTGCATGAAGTCTATTTTCCGCCTCGCTAAAAATTTCATCAGCGTGCCTCTCAAAGACCGCTTCGCTCACCTCATAGCCTCTGTAAGCTGGCAAGCAGTGCAAAAATATCGCATCTTTTTTAGCTAAGCTCATCAAATTTTCATCCACGCAGTATCCAGCAAAGTCTTTTAGCCTCTTTTCTTTCTCGGCCTCTTGTCCCATCGATACCCAAGTGTCCGTAGTCACTACATCGACACCATCTACCGCTTCTTTTATATCATTTGTGATAAAAATTTTAGCACCTGAAATTTTTGCGTTTTCGTTAGCTATTTTTAAAATTTCAGCGTCCGCCTCGTAGCCTTTTGGCGTAGCGACCCTTAGCTCAAGGCCAAGTTTGCTTGCTAGCATGAGCCACGAGTGAGTCATGTTGTTGCCGTCCCCTACGTAGGCGACCTTTTCACCTGCGCTAAATTCTAGCATAGTTAGATAGTCTGCCATGAGCTGCACTGGGTGAAATTTATCGCTTAAGCCATTTATCACTGGCACACTTGAAAATTTAGCAAATTCCTCCAGCGTCTCGTGACGATCAACCCTAAGCATCGCCATGTCACACATCCTGCTTATCACTCTAGCGGTGTCACGGATTGGCTCGCCGCGGCCTATTTGTATATCATTTTTGCTTAAAAATAGCGCATATCCGCCAAGCTCATGCATGCCCACATCAAAGCTTACCCTAGTTCTAGTTGAGCTTTTCTCAAATATCATCGCAAGCTTTTGATCTTTAAGATATGGCTTAAATTCTCTAGCTTTCGCCTCTTTTTTGATCTTGCGAGCTAAATTTATCATCTGCTCGATTTCATCTTTGCTAAAGTCATTTAGCGTCAAAAAGTGCCTCATCTTAGCCCCTTAAAATTTTAGCCGCTTCTTTTGCGTGATAGGTGATGATCAAATTTGCCCCTGCTCTTTTAAAGCCGATCAAGGTCTCCATCATAACGCGCTCATAGTCAATAATACCAGCTTTTGCGCCAGCTTTTAGCAGTGCGTACTCGCCGCTTACGTTATAGACGCAAAGTGGTAGAAGTGTTAAATTTCTTAGCTCTCTAACGATGTCAAGATAGGCAAGCGCTGGCTTTACCATCAAGATGTCTGCACCCTGCGCCTCGTCCTGCAAGCTCTCATTTATAGCTTCAAGGCGGTTTGCGCTGTCCATTTGGTAGCTCTTTCTATCGCCAAAGCTTGGTGCGCTTTGTGCCACATCGCGAAATGGTCCGTAGTAAGCTGAAGCAAATTTAGTCGAGTACGCCATCACTGGTAAATTTTCATAGCCATTGCTATCAAGCGCCTCTCTTAGTGTTGCGATGATACCATCCATCATACCGCTTGGTGCGATCATGTCGGCGCCATTTTGAGCGTGTATCAAGGCTTGTTTGGCTGAAATTTCAAGCGTTGCATCGTTGTCGATCGTGTTATGCACGTAGTCGATTATGCCGCAGTGGCCGTGGTCTGTGTATTCGCAAAAGCAAAGATCGGTGATGACAAATAAATTTGGGAATTTATCTTTTATGGCTCGAAGCGTCGTTGCGATGATGCCGTCATTACTTAGTGCGTCGCTGCCAACGCTATCTTTTAGGCTTGGTATGCCAAATAAAATGATCGATTTTATGCCTAAATTTACTATCTCTTCACACTCTTTTAAAATTTCATCGATACTCATTTGATAGACGCCTGGCATCGAAGCGATCTCGTTTTTAACGCCTTTGCCCTCGACTACAAAGAGCGGATAGATGAAGTCATTTACGCTAAGGCTAGTCTCTCTTACCATGTCTCTTAAAGCTGGATTTATTCTTAATCTTCTAAAACGTTTAAACATATTTTTGCCTTTTCTTTGTTAAAATGCGTGATTTTTAGCTAGTTTAGCACAGTTGGAGTAAATTTAAAATGAAAATAGAAATTTCAAACGCCGCAAATCTACCCTCAAGATTTGGTACTTATAAGGTTCAAGCCTTCAAAGAAGGGACAAAAGAGCACCTTGCGATCTATAAAGAGCCTTTGAGCGAAGTGGTAAATCTTAGAATTCACTCTGAGTGCCTAACTGGCGATGCGATCGGAAGCCTAAAGTGCGACTGTCGCGATCAGCTTGAAGCGAGCCTAAAATATATCGAAGAAAATGGTGGCATGGTCATCTACCTGCGTCAAGAGGGCAGAAATATCGGGCTTTTAAACAAGATAAACGCTTACAGCCTGCAAGACAAGGGCTTTGATACGATAGAAGCCAACCGCCAGCTAGGTTTTAAGGCTGATGAGAGGACTTATGAAGTGGTTGATTTTATCCTAAATCACTACGGCATAAAAGAGGTAAATTTACTCACAAATAACCCTTTAAAACTTCACGGACTAAGCTCAGTAAAGATCGTAAAACGTGTGCCTATCGTCATAAAACCAAATAAATTTAACGAAGACTACTTAAAGGTCAAAAAAGAGCAAATGGGGCACATCTTGTGATGAAAAATGAACTCTGTTTGCCAGCTGAATTTAGCGAAAAAGTAAAGGCTTACGCTCAAATTTTTGCTAAATTTAACAAAGTTCATAGCTTAAGCAACTATAAAGATATAAGCGGGCAGGTGCTTGATAGCATAAAGCCGCTTGAGATTTTTGACCTAAGTGCCAAAACGGCGATCGATGTTGGTAGTGGAGCTGGCTTTCCAGCGATATTTTTAGCGCTTGCGATGCCTCAAACGAAGTGGCACCTTTTTGAGCCTATAGCCAAAAAGTCATCATTTCTAAGCTACGCTAAGATCGAGCTTGGCTTGCAAAATTTAGAAGTTCATAGCCAAAAGATCGAGCTTGCAGATAAATTTATGGCTGATCTCATCACTTCAAGGGCGATTAGCAAGACAAAAGCCGCTAAGACCAAAAATAATAGCCCTGAAACGCCAAACCTCTAACCATTTGCGTATGAGTGAAGTCCGCTACGG
>NZ_POYX01000061.1:0-6794 GCF_002913865.1 Campylobacter concisus | reverse complement strand
GTTCTTTTAACTTACAATTGTTAAACTATTAGTCAATCTTTGAAATCTAAACAAGTGATCGATTGAGCCAGTCTATTATGATTAAATAATAGATTAGACAAACTAATATATAAAAACTAAAAAGTTTTTTTGATTAAAAACTTCATAATAAATACTAAAAGCAATTTTAGTAAAAACATTATTACTAGATTGCATTAGCAATCTTAGTCTTTAGTGTTGCTTCTTAGTAAAGCTTTGCTTTACGCTAAAGAAGGTTAATATGGAGAGTTTGATCCTGGCTCAGAGTGAACGCTGGCGGCGTGCCTAATACATGCAAGTCGAACGGACAAGTAAGAGCTTGCTCTTATGAGTTAGTGGCGCACGGGTGAGTAATGTATAGCTAATCTGCCCTACACTAGAGGACAACAGTTGGAAACGACTGCTAATACTCTATACTCCTGTCTGACATAAGTTAGATAGGGAAAGTTTTTCGGTGTAGGATGAGGCTATATTGTATCAGCTAGTTGGTGAGGTAATGGCTCACCAAGGCTATGACGCATAACTGGTCTGAGAGGATGATCAGTCACACTGGAACTGAGACACGGTCCAGACTCCTACGGGAGGCAGCAGTAGGGAATATTGCTCAATGGGGGAAACCCTGAAGCAGCAACGCCGCGTGGAGGATGACACTTTTCGGAGCGTAAACTCCTTTTGTTAGGGAAGAACAATGACGGTACCTAACGAATAAGCACCGGCTAACTCCGTGCCAGCAGCCGCGGTAATACGGAGGGTGCAAGCGTTACTCGGAATCACTGGGCGTAAAGGACGCGTAGGCGGATTATCAAGTCTCTTGTGAAATCCTATGGCTTAACCATAGAACTGCTTGGGAAACTGATAATCTAGAGTGAGGGAGAGGCAGATGGAATTGGTGGTGTAGGGGTAAAATCCGTAGAGATCACCAGGAATACCCATTGCGAAGGCGATCTGCTGGAACTCAACTGACGCTAATGCGTGAAAGCGTGGGGAGCAAACAGGATTAGATACCCTGGTAGTCCACGCCCTAAACGATGTATACTAGTTGTTGCTAAGCTAGTCTTGGCAGTAATGCACCTAACGGATTAAGTATACCGCCTGGGGAGTACGGTCGCAAGATTAAAACTCAAAGGAATAGACGGGGACCCGCACAAGCGGTGGAGCATGTGGTTTAATTCGAAGATACGCGAAGAACCTTACCCGGACTTGATATCTAACAAATCATCTAGAGATAGAAGAGTGTCTGCTTGCAGAAATGTTAAGACAGGTGCTGCACGGCTGTCGTCAGCTCGTGTCGTGAGATGTTGGGTTAAGTCCCGCAACGAGCGCAACCCACGTCATTAGTTGCTAACAGTTCGGCTGAGCACTCTAATGAGACTGCCTTCGTAAGGAGGAGGAAGGTGTGGACGACGTCAAGTCATCATGGCCCTTATGTCCGGGGCGACACACGTGCTACAATGGCATATACAATGAGAAGCAATATCGCGAGATGGAGCAAATCTATAAAATATGTCCCAGTTCGGATTGGAGTCTGCAACTCGACTCCATGAAGCCGGAATCGCTAGTAATCGTAGATCAGCCATGCTACGGTGAATACGTTCCCGGGTCTTGTACTCACCGCCCGTCACACCATGGGAGTTGATTTCACTCGAAGCCGGAATACTAAATTAGTTACCGTCCACAGTGGAATCAGCGACTGGGGTGAAGTCGTAACAAGGTAACCGTAGGAGAACCTGCGGTTGGATCACCTCCTTTCTAGAGTACATATAGATATTCTCTCACAAGATATCTATAAGAAAGATATTCTCAATCATCCTTGTTTAGTTTTGAAAGATTGATAGACCTATAGGGGCCTATAGCTCAGCTGGTTAGAGTGCACCCCTGATAAGGGTGAGGTCACAAGTTCAAGTCTTGTTAGGCCCACCAGAGAATTTAATTGGGGAATTAGCTCAGCTGGGAGAGCGCCTGCTTTGCACGCAGGAGGTCAGCGGTTCGATCCCGCTATTCTCCACCATAAAATAGTTTAACTACATTAAGTCTAATTAGAGAGCTTAAATTTAAACTTTCTAATTAGACTTTTGTCTAAATGTTCTTTTAATTAATATTGTTAATAGTCACAAGCAAGTTTTAAAAACAATTTTACAGGACTTGTTAAAGATTTAAATTTCTATTCTCTTTGCATTTAATGCAAAAGTTTGACATCACAATCTATTTAGGATTTAAAACTTATCTAAATAGTAGTCAATGCTTTCCGTCTTGAGAGCTAGAATTTAAATGTAGTAACATAAAGTTATCTTTAACAAGGAAGTGATGCGAATTAGAATAATCTAATATAGAAAAGGTAAGCTACAAAGAGCAAGTGGTGGATGCCTTGGCTAGTAGAGGCGATGAAAGACGTGCCAGGCTGCGATAAGTCTCGGGGAGCCGTCAAGGGGCTTTGATCCGGGAATTTCTGAATGGGGCAACCCAACTAATAGAGATATTAGTTACCGTATAACGGAGCGAACGAGGGGAATTGAAACATCTTAGTACCCTCAGGAAAAGAAATCAAAAGAGATTACGCTAGTAGCGGCGAGCGAACGCGTAAGAGGGCAAACCACTAGTTTACTAGTGGGGTTGTAGGACTGCAATATAGACTAAACTTAGCTAATAGAACAACCTGGAAAGGTTGGGCGTAGAGGGTGATACCCCCGTATATGAAAGCTTTGTTTTACTTAGCAGTATCCTGAGTAGGGCGGAACACGTGATATTCTGTCTGAAGCTGGGTAGACCACTATCCAACCCTAAATACTACTACTAGACCGATAGTGCACAAGTACCGTGAGGGAAAGGTGAAAAGAACTGAGGTGATCAGAGTGAAATAGAACCTGAAACCATTTGCTTACAATCATTCAGAGCCCTATGATTTATCAGGGTGATGGACTGCCTTTTGCATAATGAGCCTGCGAGTTGTGATGTCTGGCAAGGTTAAGGAAACCTGGAGCCGTAGCGAAAGCGAGTCTTAATAGGGCGTTTAGTCAGACGTTGCAGACCCGAAACGATGTGATCTATCCATGAGCAGGTTGAAACCGGTGTAAGAGCCGGTGGAGGACCGAACCCGCTAGCGTTGAAAAGCTATGGGATGACTTGTGGATAGGGGTGAAAGGCCAATCAAACATCGTGATAGCTGGTTCTCTCCGAAATATATTTAGGTATAGCGTCATGTAGTAACACTAGGGGGTAGAGCACTGAATGGGCTAGGGCATACACCAATGTACCAAACCCTATCAAACTCCGAATACCTAGTGTGTAATCATGGCAGTCAGGCGGCGAGTGATAAAATCCGTCGTCGAGAGGGGAACAACCCAGACTAACAGCTAAGGTCCCTAAATCTCATTTAAGTGGAAAACGATGTGGAGTTACTTAAACAACCAGGAGGTTGGCTTAGAAGCAGCCATCCTTTAAAGAAAGCGTAATAGCTCACTGGTCTAGTGATTCTGCGCGGAAAATATAACGGGGCTAAAATGAGTACCGAAGCTTTAGACTTAGTTTTACTAAGTGGTAGGAGAGCGTTGTATTTGCGTTGAAGGTATACCGGTAAGGAGTGCTGGAGCGAATACAAGTGAGCATGCAGGCATGAGTAGCGATAATTGGGGTGAGAATCCCCAACGCCGTAAACCCAAGGTTTCCTACGCGATGCTCGTCATCGTAGGGTTAGCCGGGTCCTAAGCAAAGTCCGAAAGGGGTATGCGATGGAAAATTGGTTAATATTCCAATGCCAACTATAATGTGCGATGGAAGGACGCTTAGAGTTAGAGGAGCCAGCGGATGGTAGTGCTGGTCGAAAGGTGCAGGTTGGAGTTCAGGCAAATCCGAACTCCTTTAAGCCGAGGCCTTACAGGTGCGTGAAGTTCTTCGGAATGAATCGTAAATCCTTGATACTGTCGAGCCAAGAAAAGTTTCTAAGTTTAGTTATAGTTGCCCGTACCGTAAACCGACACAGGTGGGTGGGATGAGTATTCTAAGGCGCGTGGAAGAACTCTCTTCAAGGAACTCTGCAAAATAGCACCGTATCTTCGGTATAAGGTGTGCCTAACTTTGTGAAGGATTTACTCCGTAAGCATTGAAGGTTACAACAAAGAGTCCCTCCCGACTGTTTACCAAAAACACAGCACTCTGCTAACTCGTAAGAGGATGTATAGGGTGTGACGCCTGCCCGGTGCTCGAAGGTTAATTGATGACGTTAGCTCTGCGAAGCGTTTGATCGAAGCCCGAGTAAACGGCGGCCGTAACTATAACGGTCCTAAGGTAGCGAAATTCCTTGTCGATTAAATATCGACCTGCATGAATGGCGTAACGAGATGGGAGCTGTCTCGAAGAGGGATCCAGTGAAATTGTAGTGGAGGTGAAAATTCCTCCTACCCGCGGCAAGACGGAAAGACCCCGTGGACCTTTACTACAGCTTGACACTGCTATTGGGATAAAAATGTGCAGGATAGGCGGGAGGCTTTGATCCATAGACGCCAGTTTATGGTGAGCCATTGTTGAGATACCGCTCTTTTTTATTCTGATAGCTAACTAGCTTGAGTTATCCTCAAGTAGGACAATGTCTGGTGGGTAGTTTGACTGGGGCGGTCGCCTCCCAAAATGTAACGGAGGCTTACAAAGGTTGGCTCAGAACGGTTGGAAATCGTTCGTAGAGTATAAAGGCATAAGCCAGCTTAACTGCGAGACATACACGTCAAGCAGAGACGAAAGTCGGTCTTAGTGATCCGGTGGTTCTGTGTGGAAGGGCCATCGCTCAAAGGATAAAAGGTACCCCGGGGATAACAGGCTGATCTCCCCCAAGAGCTCACATCGACGGGGAGGTTTGGCACCTCGATGTCGGCTCATCGCATCCTGGGGCTGGAGCAGGTCCCAAGGGTATGGCTGTTCGCCATTTAAAGCGGTACGCGAGCTGGGTTCAGAACGTCGTGAGACAGTTCGGTCCCTATCTGCCGTGGGCGTAAGAAGATTGAGGAGAGTTGACCCTAGTACGAGAGGACCGGGTCGAACCAACCACTGGTGTACGAGTTGTCCTGCCAAGGGCACCGCTCGGTAGCTATGTTGGGATGTGATAACTGCTGAAAGCATCTAAGCAGGAAGCCAACTCCAAGATGAATCTTCTTTTAAGAGCTCATATAGACTATGTGTTTGATAGGCTGGGTGTGTAATGGATGAAAGTCCTTTAGCTGACCAGTACTAATAGCTCGTCTGCTTATCTTTTAATAAGCATCACTTCCTTGTTAAGGATAAAAACTTAATAAGATATGTTTTTATAAAACTTTGTTTATGACTTTTAACTTTATCCAGTAGTGTTAAATAAGAGATTTATATAATATATCTTTTATTTAACACTGCCCGTGACTATACAGACGAGGAAACGCCTTGCTCCATCTCGAACCAAGAAGCTAAGCTCGTCCTGGCTGATGATACTCTCCCTTACTGGGATGTTGGAAAAGTAGGTCGTTGCGGGCTTTGTTGTTTATCTGCTTAATTCTTATATTTTTAGTCAAATTTTTTGTTATTCTTGCATATTGTTTTTTAAGTTTGTAGTTTATGATAGGAAATTTTGATTGGGTTTTAGGTAGTTATATAAAATTTTAATACATGTGTTATCAAAAAAATTATGATAAAAAATTTTTAGATTTTTAACAATGTTTTATTTTTTTATTCTGATAGAAACTTAAAATAGCCTATGAAGTTTTAAAATCTAAAATTTAAGCTGCTTGGTACTATAAGGTCGAATGCGATATAAAGTGGCTTGTTTAGTTAAGAAAGTCTTGCTTATTTAAAGATATGAACGATTGAATAAAAGCTAGAAAAATTAGTAAGGTGTAAAAATAGCTATATATCTACTAAAAACTCCAAGAATAATTAAAAGCCCTATCTTTTAGGGCTCACTCTTTTTAAAAACACTAAATTTTCTCTTTGATTTTCTCAAAATTGGGTAGATTTGACACAGCTACAAATGATAAATTGCCATTAAATTGCATAAAAGGAGCAAAGAAATGGCAATAACTACAACTGGGTTTCAAGCCCCAGCAACAAAAAGAGAAGGGCTAAAGCCTTCGGTATATGACAAAATAATTTTAATAGGTGCTGACGAGACGCCTATACTTAAACTAATTGGCACTTCAAGTGTTAAAGGTATAGAGCACTCTTGGCTAACTGACAGCTTAGCTGCCCCAAAGAAAAACGCACAGCTAGAGATTTCTGACTTTGACGATCAGATCAAATCAAGCGTGCAAAAGACTTCAAACGCAGTGCAAATTTTCACTTCAAACGTTAGCGTTTCAAGAAGTATGCAAGCAGTGGCAACTTATGGCGGTAAAGAGCTAGAGCGCGAGACGGCTAAAAGAGCAAAAGAGCATAAGCTGGATATGGAGTATGCTATCTTTGGTCTAGGCAGTGATGCTGATGTTAAAAATCAATTTACAAGCAAATTCCTAATCGGACTTGAAAACGGCAAAAGCATCACAACCAAAGAAATTTATAACATCACCTACCTTGAAAACGACCTCAAATTTAAAGAACTATCTAGCAAAGATAGGCTTTATAAAAAGGTAGATATGAGAGTTTAGGAGTAAATTTATACAGACTAAAAAGCCTTTGCAAAATAAATCTTTTCATAAAAAAGACGATATCTTTGGTGTGAGTTAAAGCTAAAAGGATCTAAGATGATAAACGCACTTGGTAGCTACCCCTTGAATTTAGAGCAGAACATAAAGGTATCAACCAAAGCTTCTACCAACCAAACCAGC
>NZ_POYX01000060.1:0-4373 GCF_002913865.1 Campylobacter concisus | reverse complement strand
GAAATTTAGCTTCTATCTTTTTTAAATTCATGCTTTGTGATTTAGCATATAAAGGCGGATGACTTGCTCGGCGGTCATCTTTAAATTTCTAATGGCATTATCTTTTCGCATAGCTTCTTCAAGGCTCATTGGCTCATTTAGTATGCAAAAATACGCATCGATGCCGTGTTTGTGGCAGTCTTTGGCGCACCTTTGCACGCTTCCAGCAAGCGCGATGACTGGCTTATGATGCCTCTTAGCTAGCTTTGCCACGCCTGTTGGGGTCTTGCCCATGGTGCTTTGAAAGTCCATACGGCCCTCGCCAGTGATGACAAGATCGGCCTTTTTTATCTCATCTTCAAGTGCGATGGTCTGCGTGATGATCTCGATACCGGGCCTAAGTTTTGCGCCCAAAAATGCAACAAAAGCAAAGCCAAGTCCGCCAGCTGCTCCAGCGCCCTTTTGCGTGTGAAATTTAGTGCCATTTTTCTCTTTTACAAGCCCCGCAAAGTGCTTTAGACCATCATCAAGCTGCTTTACCATGCGGCCATTTGCACCTTTTTGTGGAGCATAGACGTAGGCTGCACCCTTTTGTCCGTAAAGTGGATTATCCACGTCACAGGCGATTAAAAATTCGCACTCTTTTAGCTCTTTTATAGCCTCTTCATCTGAAAAGTCGCAAATTTGAGCTAGATCTTCGCCTTTGCCCTCAAGCAAAGCGCCATTTTTGTCATAAAATTTAAAGCCAAGAGCACTTAGCATACCTATACCAGCGTCGTTTGTCGCACTTCCGCCAATACCTATGATAAATTTCCTAGCACCCTTGCTAATGGCATCTTTTATCATCTGGCCAAAGCCAAATGTGCTAGTTTTCATAGGATTTCTCTCATCAGGATTTATAAGAGTAAGACCAGAAGCACTTGACATCTCAAGTATGGCAAGGTCATCTTTTAGGGCATATCTAGCTAAAATTTCAGTGCCAAGTGGGTTTTTGACGATGGTATCTATAAATTTAGCATCAAGTGCGTCAGCCATAGCCTCCACGCTGCCCTCACCGCCGTCAGCTACTGGCTTTACGACGACATCGCAAAAGTCTTCAAGGGCTTCTTTTATAGCAAGACCCGCTTCAAGCGAGCTTAGCGAGCCTTTTAATGAATCTATCGCAACCAAAATTCTCATAAAAGCACCAAAGATAATATATAAACGCTGATCATTCCAACAACGCCCATGATAAATGTCATCGCTGTTTGTGTGCGATATCCTTGATCTGCGGTCATTTTACTAAAGTTTGTCACGACCCAGAAATAGCTGTCGTTTGCGTGAGATACGCACATCGCACCAGACGCTATCGCCATGACACAAAGTGCGGCTGAGATTTCGCTCGTAAAGCCAAGTGTGTGCATGAGCGAGTTGTCAGCGCTAAATGCACCCATGATAGAGGCTGTCGTGATGATAGCCACAGTCGAGCTTCCTTGAGCGGTTTTTAGCACGGCTGAGATGATGAATGGGAAGAAAATTCCTATCGCTTTTATAGTTGAGGCATTTTCTTTTATGAAATTTACAAAGCCAGCCTCGGTGATGACGTTACCCAAAACGCCGCCAGCTGCGGTTATAAAGAGTATAGGACCAGCGATTTTTAATGATTCGTTTGTTATATGGTCAAATTCTCTCATCTTTTTAGTTTCAGCTAGTAAAAATACGCAAAAGATCACGCCGATCGCAAGGGCGATGATAGGGTTACCTAAAAATAAAAATATCTTTGGCAAGAGCGCAGCTTTATCAAGCATGCCTTGTTTTGCCAAAACATCAACCACAGAGCCAACCGCCATGAAAATGATAGGCATGATGATAGGAGCAAGGCTCAAAAATCCGCTTGGCAATTTGCCAAATTTATTTAAAAGTTCCTCGTAGCTAGCTGTTATCGTAGCGTCAGCCTCTTTGTCGCTTATGGTAACGCTTTTGCCAACACTTTTAGCAAAGAAATAGACAGCTAGCAAAACTGGAATAGAAACAACCGTACCCATAATGATGACAAGAAGTAAATTTCCACCAAGGCCAAGCGTGCCAGCAGCGGCTATCGGGCCAGGAGTTGGTGGGATGAAGACGTGAGAAGCGTATAGACCGCCGCTAAGTGCTACTGACATAGCAACTGGGCTTGCTGAAATTTTCTTATAAAGTGCCTCGCGGATAGAGTTTAATACGACAAAACCGCTATCGCAAAATACCGGTATGCCAACAACCCAGCCCATTATAAGCATGGCAAGCTCAGGGCGTCTTTGTCCGACTAGCTTTACAACCATGTCAGCTAGCTTTAGCGCAGCTCCCGTTTTTTCAAGCACTGTACCGATGATCGTTCCAAAGATGATGACGATGCCGATGCTCTTAAATGTGCCACTAAAACCAACGCCTATCATCGCTGGGATATTGGATAGATCGATGCCTGCGACTATTGCTAGCACCAAAGATATACTCATAAGTGCCAAAAATGGATGCACCTTGAACTTTGAGATCATAAGGATCATAAGGATGATTGCTATAACAAAACAGACAATCAAAGCTATACCGCTCATGAAAACTCCTTTATTGTGAGATTTTGCTAGTGATTTTAGCAAAATTTGCTTATATTTTTTCTAATATTTTTAAGTTTTTCTATTAGTTAAATTTTTTTCATTATTTATGTAAATTTTAGATTATCTGCCCAAATTTAGCCACTTTATAAGATTAAATTTTTAAGGCTATTTTAAAATAACAAAGCCAAGACCAACCTTATCTGTGTGCCTGTTGTAGTCTATCAAGCTCTCGCCGTATCCAGTAAAATACTGCAAATAGCCATAAACACCGGTTGAAAATATCGGAAACATATATGAAATTTCAGCTGCGCCTTTATTTGTTTTATCAAAATGTAAGTTATTTCTTAGCATTAGGCTAAAAATTTGATCATTTAGCTTGTAACTAAGCCTTAGATCTCCGTGTCCGATGTAGTTTAAAATTTCTTTGTTGTCGTTCTTTTCGCCGATCACGCTCCAAACTCTTGGCGAGACGCTAAAGTTGCCATAGACAAAGTCGCTTTGCACGTAGGCTCTGTTCCAGCTCCTTGATTTGCTACCATCTCGTCCATTTGACTCATGCAAAAGGCCAAATTTTAGGTTTTGGATGCCGATTTTCTCTAGATATTTTGGTGAGGCGAAATTTAAGAAAATTTCTGGCTGATAGTTTGTCTCACGAAACGGCGCTGAAGTTTTTGTTATCTGCCACCACGAAGTTTGCGTATATGCCGCTACAAGGCTCTCTCTAAGACCAAAAACGTCGTAGAATAGCGGCTTTGCAAGGCTTATTTGAAACTTGGTCTCAACGCTCTTTCGCCCATCATCTGGCACAGTTTTAGCGTAAGTTACTGGTAAAAGGTAGTTAAATTTATAAAGCTCGATGCCAAGTGCGTTTTGTAAATTTTTATCGCTTTTATCTCTTAAAAGATCAGCCTGCTTTAGCTTCGCATCATTTGTTGCAGGCTTGCTTGCTTGCAGATTTTGCGCCGCTTCTTGCTCGCCTAAAGAGCTTTTGGCTAGCTCTTTATAAATTTGCATCGCAGCCTTTATATCGCCACTTTGCTCAAGCTCTTGCGCCATTTTAAAATCATCCGTCCTGCTAGCCATCAAAAATGTAAGGCCAAGGCTTAAAAGTAGTATAAATTTACTCATTTTTCATCTTTTCGTTTGCTATTTTGTATTCTTCTGGGAAATTTACGTTAAAAAACTGCTCTTTGTCCTCAAAATTTACTATCTTACACTTGCAGCCTTTTCGTAAAAGTCCGATTTTGTGCTCATTTTTTAGGTAAAGCTCATGTGCAAACGGGGCTAAGCTTGGGCTAAAAAAGCCACAAAGCGAGTGTATATGCTCATCATCGCCAGCTACGACCATGTCAAATTCATCTTTAAATTTAGCTAGCTCGTCAAGACTTACAAGATCAAAAAATGGCATATCAGCTGGGATGATAAAGACGCTGTGATCAAAGCTTTTTAGCACGCAGTAGAGCGCTAACATCGGCGAATAATCCTCACTGCTCTCATCTTTTATGAGCTTTAGTGGCGGGTTAAATTTCTCAAATTTAGAGCTTACAAAAACCTCATCAAAGACTTTGCTAAATTTAGCAACCTGATAGTGCGTGAGTGTTTCAAATCCCCCAAATGGCAGCAAGGTCTTATCCTGACCCATGCGCGAGCTCTTGCCACCTGCTAAAATGACGCAAGTTTGCATCTTTTATCCTTTTAAATTTCAAAAAATTACAAAAGTATAACCAAATTTTCTAACTCATCTTGTTTTAAATTTATTATCACTTGATCAAAGCTTTGCCCTTAAATTTGCAAAAATGAGCGCTTTTGCCAAAACAATGGGCT
>NZ_POYX01000059.1:0-2960 GCF_002913865.1 Campylobacter concisus | reverse complement strand
ATTATCGGTATAAAACAGAAAAGCTATAAATATTCAGTAAAGTGGCAATTTGCAAACCTGTATGAGATTGGAAATAGTGCTAGAATATATAATAACTCACAATTTAAACCAGTTGAGGATATAAGAAAGTATTATTTGAAACAAGCTAAAAAATCAGAACCACAATTTGAGCATATAGGAAATATGATTAGACAAAAATTTGAAAGAATGGTATATGAATTATCAAAAATTGTGATGATTGGTGGTGTTGAAGATAGTAAAAATATTATTCATTCGATATGTAGTCAACAATCGATATATATGAAGAAAGTTGATGAAAAGATTAAACTCGCCAATGATTTAATAACTGAGATTGACGAATTAAATTCTATTGAAGAGATAAAGAGTAAAATTAAAGAATATCGTTTGGATATTTCTGAGGAAATAAAAAATGTACTTTTAAATTTGGACATATATAAAAAAGTTATCATGAATCCGCTTTCCCATGCGCCCCAGTTGGACGATAGCCATAATTGGCATGAAAAGGAAATAGAAGATGTGCTGGTTTTGTTAGAAAAATTGGAATCAAATATTAATGGGTTAGAAAAAAGTACTATTAATTAGTATTTGTAACATGAAAATACGAGTCTACTACGAAGATACCGATGCAGGCGGCATTGTCTATCATACAAACTATATTAAATATTGCGAGCGAGCTAGAAGTGAGGCGTTTTTTGAAGCTGGGCTAAATTTCACAAAAGAGGGCAGATACTTTGTCGTTTTGGCACTTGAAGCTAAATTTCTCGCTTCAGCCGTGCTTGGCGATGAGGTTTTTGTAAAAACAAAGCTCATAGAACTTAAAAAAGCAAGCCTTGTTTTAGAGCAAGAAATTTATAAATTTGATGAAAAAGATGCCGAAAAAATGCTCTTTAAAGCGACTATCACGCTAGCTTTTATGAAAGAGGGCAGGCTAGCAAAGATAGATGAGAGCATGAAATCTTTTATAAATGAGGTTAAATTTTAGCAAGCAAAACTGCTAAATCCCGCTTGTGCTATTTTGCTCCTGCGAATTTACCTCATTAAAGTGATCGCTTTTTGTATCATAAATTTTCACATCATATAAAACTTGCGAGCCCTCAACCCTCTCTGTAAAAATTTTGCTGGCATTTTTGTTTATGAAATTTGTATAGATATACTCCACTCCCAGCGCACTCGAGTAGCCGATCTGTGAGTATCTAAAATCAACTCCAAAAAGATCTCCAAACCCTAAAAATCTCTCATCAAGCGAATTTAGCGAATTTGCCACAAATAGATTTTGCCTATCTCTTTGCGTGATGGCGCTAAAGATATTTGGCAAGAAATTTATCTGCGTGCTTAAAAGTGCATAAGGCTTTATCTCAAAGCCTCTCATCTGCGTTGCCACAAGAGAAGCTTTGACGATAGGAATGTTTAAAAAGACGCTTGCGTTATCAAATTTAGACTTTTTGCTTAAAGTATCGTTTAAATTTATATCTTTACCTGTGATCGAGCTCTCGTAGTAGTCGTTACTTTGCATGCGTACATACTCATTTAGCTTTTGTGCTAGCGCGCTGCCATCGTCAAAGGCGACTATCTTTTCGTTGGCAAAAGCCAGCAGGGCTGAAATTTGCGCTTTGTAATCAACTCCGCCAAAGATCAAATTTGGCTTTGGAGCTGTCACGAAAGAGCTATGAACGCTTGGGATGTAGATGAGTTCGTTTGGCAGGATGAGAGAATTTACTATGTTTGCACCATTTTGAGTAAGGGCTGCTATAAAGTAGATAAAGCCCTCGCTTCTAGCGTTTTGAAGCGCATTTTGAAGACTAGGCAAACTCTCGTCGCTGCTATTTATAAATTTCACTTCGACATTTGCATCTTGCTTTAAGATGTAGCTCAAAATAGCGTTCGATACGACATTTGCGTATGATTTTATGACCTTTTGAGGGATGATGACCGCTATCTTATCACTTGCAGCGAGCTTTAAAACCATCTCTCCACCAAGCGAAGTGTAAAGGTCCAAAAGTGCCTTATCATCTATCTTTGCTGGCTCAAATCTTGCCATAAAGCTAGCTAACATATCGCTCTTTGCTAGCTCATTTAGGCAAGAGCTATCACAAAATTCTGGCTCTAAATTTATGTAAGTGATCTTTGCTGGTGGTATGCTTGAGAGGCTTTGATTTTTAGTGATGTTGCTTTCAAATTTTGCCTCAGTGATCTCGTCTTGCATTTCGTTTAAGGCCTCATTTTGCGCTGCAAAAAGGCTTACAAATATAACTAAAAAAAGAAAAAATCTTTTCATATCACTCCCTTGATTTTTTTCAAATCATCTATAAAATTTTCTTCAAAACTTGGGTTTTTGCTGATCCACTCTGGTGAAAAAGTTGGCATTATAAACCTATCATCATCTTTTAAAATGCTTCCTCTTATACTTGAAAATCCACCCTTTGAGAGCAAATTTGGATAAAGATACATGAAAGCTTCCTCTCCTAAAGTGATGATTATTTTGGGCTTAATAAGTCTTATCTCTTCTAAAAGATATGGCCTACAAAGCTCAAACGAGCTCTTTAGTGCTGGATTTTTCGCGTCACTATTTGAAATTTCACAGCGCAAAAGCAAGCTTATATAAACACTATCTTTTTCTAAATTTAAGCCTTCTTTTATAGCATTTTGCAAAATTTTGCCACTTATGCCTTCAAAATAGTCATCTTTTTTGCAAAGTAAGACAAACATTATCTTGCTATTTTTATCACCAAAGCCAGTAGAAACGCACTTTGAACTGTTTCTCAAAAAGCAAAGAGAGCACTTTTTTATCTCACTATTTAGCTCGTCTATGCTGTTATAATCTTGATATTTACTTAAATTAAGAAAATTTTCATCTATAAAATTGTAACCGATCGCTTTTAAAAAAAGTAATTTTTCTAAGAGATCTTTATTTTTATGAAATTTCATTTTTGGATTATAAC
>NZ_POYX01000058.1:0-57075 GCF_002913865.1 Campylobacter concisus | reverse complement strand
GGATAGAAGATACTTGATTATTAATAATCTATTTATCATTTGCCTTGCATTTAAGCATTGCAAAGATATAATTGTTAAATTTTTATGATTTTAGAACACTAAAAAGGTAAAAAGTGCTTGTAAAAAAGATAGCTATGATCCTTGCGGTAACGCTTCTAGCTCTTGGCTGTGCGAAGAAATTTGATGCGCCAAAGCTGGCGGATTTTAGTTTAAAAGCGTTTAAGGTTGGCTCTTCAAAAGGGCCGCTAATGCTCTATGTGCAAAATAGTGAAAGTGAGTATAAATTTAGCCTTGTAAACGCACTTGGCGCACCAGAAGCTAGGCGAGTTTTAAAGGACGGCACGTTTGCAAATTTGGGCTTTTTGCCGCCAAATAGCGCCTATAATGAGCTTTTTACCAAGGTGCTTGAGATGATAAAAGATGAAAAAAATGAGCAAAAATTTATGATAGATGATCAAATTTATGAGGTAATAAGCGTTGATCTACGTTAGCAAACCAGCCATTATCAGCGCCGCAGGTAGCAGTAGTGATGAAAATTTATGCTCACTTTTAAGCGGCAAGAGATTTTTAAGTAAAAGCTGCGAATTTCACCCACAAAATGAGTTTTTGGTGGGTAAATTTAACGGCACTTTGCCTAGCTTTTCAAGCAAAACTAAAGAGCACTTCAAAACTCGCACCAACGCCTTACTTCTTAGCACGATACTTGAGATCGATGCTGAGATAAAAAGAGCGATCAAAAAATATGGCAAAAGCCGAGTGGGAGTAGTTCTTGGCACTACAACAAGTGGCGTCGAGGAGAATTTCGAACCATTTAAAGGCTATATCGCGACTGGATTTTTTGATAAAAGCAGGTTTGGCATAAACAGAAACTGCCTTGCAAATGTGGCCGAGTTTGTGAGCGACTTTTACGAGCTTAGTGGTCCAAGCTACTGCGTATCGACTGCGTGTACATCGGGCGTCAAGGCGGTTATTGAGGCAAAAAGGCTCATTGAAAGCGAGCTTTGTGACGCGGTCATTTGCGGCGGAGTAGACAGCCTAAATACACTTACGATAAATGGCTTTAACTCGCTTAGTATCCTAAGTAGCGCCCCAAGTCAGGCTTTTTCTAAAAACAGAGAGGGGATAAATATCGGCGAGGGAGCTGGGCTATTTTTGCTAAGCCGTGATGAAATTTCAAACGTCGTAGTCGCTAGCTCAGCCTCAAACTGCGATGCTTTTCACATGACGCAGCCTGATTTTAGCGCAAAAATGGCGGTAAATTGCATAGAGGGTGCGCTAAAACGAGCTGGCATGAGCTGCGTGGACTATGTAAATTTGCATGGCACCGGCACGCAGGCAAATGACAAAATGGAGGCAAAAGCTGTAAATTTAACGCTTGGCGCCACTTTTGCAAGCACGCTAAAGCCACAGATCGGTCATACGCTTGGGGCTGCTGGAGCTATTGAGAGCGCCATTTGCGCCATGCTTTGCATGGAGGAAAATAGCACCTTGCCACCACATGTTTATGACGGCGAGTATGATGAAAGCTTGGAAGCTATATATTTAGTAAAAAGCGGCACGAAATTTGACGTAAAGACGGCGATGTCGCTATCTTTTGCCTTTGGCGGAGATAACGCCGCGATAATATTTAAAAGAGTGAGATGATGATAAGTGATTATTTGCCGCACAGCAGCGCCATAACCCTGATCGATGAAATTTTAGAATTTACTCCTGGCGAGAGCATAAAAGTAAGAAGCGTGATAAATGAGCAAAATCCATTTTTAGAAGATGGGAAATTTATGACGCAAAAGGCGATAGAGATGATGGCTCAAAGCCTTGGCATCTACGACTCAAAGATGCGTGAGTTGCGCGGCGAGAAGGCGATATTTGGCTTTTTGCTTGGTAGTAGAAAATTTGAAATTTTTAGGCCGTATTTTAAAGTGGGCGATGATATAGTGATCGTCTCAAAGTGCTCTATCCAAGATGAGAGCGGATTTGGCGTTTATGACAGCGAGCTTTTTGTAAATGGCGAGCTTGGCGCAAGGGCGGTTTTAAACGTGATGAGCCCTGATGAAGAATTTGTAAAAAAGGCACTTAGTGAGTAAGAGAGTATTGATAACTGGATCAAGTAGAGGTATAGGAGCTAGCATCGCTAGGCGCCTTGCTAATGAATACGAAGTGGTGCTTCACGCAAGAAGTAAGAGCGATGAGCTTTTAAAGATGGCTAGTGAGCTTAGGGCTAAATTTTTGACATTTGACGTGGCTGACACTGCTACGGCAAAAGAGGCCATAGAGGCTGATATGGAGGCAAATGGCGTCTACTACGGCGTTATTTTAAACGCTGGCATAACAAGGGATAATACCTTTGTGGGGCTAAGTGACGAAGAGTGGTTTGACGTGATAGATGTAAATTTAAATGGCTTTTACAACGTGCTAAGGCCAGCGCTAATGCCCATGATAAGGGCTAGAAAGCCAGCTAGGATAGTGACACTAAGCTCTGTTTCAGGGGTCATTGGCAACAGAGGTCAGGTGAACTACTCAGCTAGCAAGGCAGGCATCATAGGAGCTAGCAAAGCCCTTGCAGTCGAGCTTGCCAGCAGAGGCATAACAGTAAACTGCGTAGCACCTGGGCTTATAAAGACAGATATGAGCGAAGAAATTTTAAATAGCGACTTCTTAGACGAAGTGCTAAAGGCCATACCTGCAAAAAGAGCTGGCGAGGCAGATGAGGTGGCAGGACTTGTTAAATTTCTACTAAGCGACGAGGCTAGCTATATCACAAGGCAGGTTATCGGCGTAAATGGAGGACTTTGCTAATGCGTGTATTTGTCACAGGTATCGGCGCAGTCAGTGCTTTTGGCAACAGCTGGGAGGAGATGAGAGCTAAATTTCTTGAGGGCAAAAACGCCGTGAGATATATGAGCGAGTGGGAGGGCTATAAGGACCTAAACACGCGCCTTGCAGCACCTATTATAGACTACAAACACCCGCAGGAGTGGGATAGAAAGCAGTTAAGAAGCCTTGGTAAGGTCTCATGTTATAGCGTGCATGCGGCTGGACTTGCTTTAAAAGACGCTGGTTTGCTAAATGGCGAAGGCTTGCAGGCTACAAATTTAGACCCAAGCGTGCAAGATGGCAGGATGGGCGTGGCAAGTGGCTCAAGCACTGGTAGCACCGACTCTATCCTTGACATGGCAAAGCTAGTTTTGGACATGGATAGTGGCTTTAACGCAAATACCTACATAAAAATGATGCCTCACACCACGGCGGCAAATATCGCGCTATTTTACTCGCTAAAAGGGCGCATCATCCCTACATCTTCGGCATGTACGAGCGGCTCACACGCCATTGGCTACGCATACGAGAGCATAAAAAATGGCGGCATAGACATGATGCTAGCTGGTGGGGCTGAGGAGCTTTGTGTGAGCGAGGCGTACGTCTTTGACAAGCTCTATGCCACAAGTGTCAAAAACAGCACTCCAAATTTGACACCAACGCCGTTTGAAAAAGATAGAGATGGTTTGGTGCTTGGCGAGGGGGCTGGATTTTTAGTGCTTGAAAGCGAAGAGAGCGCTTTAAAAAGAGGAGCTAAAATTTACGCTGAGGTCGTTGGTTTTGGCTCTACGTGTGACGGCACGCACATCACTAGACCACAAAGTGCTACTATGAAAGCGGCGATGAGCTTAGCACTCCGCGCGGCAAAACTAGAGCCAAAAAGCATAGGCTACGTAAATGCCCATGCGACCGCGACAAAACATGGCGATATAGCTGAAAGTATCGCTACAAACGAGCTTTTTGGAGAGGACATCGCCATTAGCTCGCTTAAAAGCTATCTTGGTCACACGCTTGGCGCTTGTGGCGGGCTGGAGGCGATAGCTAGCATAATGATGATGAGAGAAGAGCTATTTTTCCCAACTATAAATTTAAACGTAACTGATCCTGAGTGTGCAAAGCTAAACTACTTAAAGGAGCCAACGCCGATAAAGACGGACTTTGTGATGAGTAACAACTTTGCATTTGGTGGTGTAAATACATCTTTGATATTTAAAAGAGTAGATAACAAATTTTAAAAAGGATAGAAAATGAAAAGATTAGTTTCATTAGTTGCCGTTTTGGCATTTGCCTCAAGCCTTAGCGCTAGAGATGACGTGAAGTATCACTCACTAGATTTCTTAAATGGTCCAAAGGCTAAAGAATTTTTGCTACCAAACATTAGCGTTAGCTTTGGCACAGGCTACACAGGCAACATAATCGTTAAAGACCTAACAGCCAATAAAAAGACAAATGGCTTTAACAAAAGTGACGAAGAGGCTTGCCAGATCGCGCTTCTCTCTGCTATCAAGACATTTCAAGAAAGAGCGGTGAAAGAGGGCGGCACTAAGGTTGTAAATTTGACTGGATATTACAAAAAACAGCCATTTAACTCTAAAACCCAGTTTCAGTGCGGCAGCGGTTCTTTGATGTCTGGCGTTACACTAAAAGGTGACATCGCGAAATAATGAAATTTCAAGTTGATTTTTATGACGTGGTAGCTTATGGCGAGATCAGCGAGGATTTAGCTAGATACAAAAAAGAATTTGATCTAGCAAAGATCCCGCCAATGCAAAGAAGGAGGCTAAGTAGTGCTGCAAAGTGCGCTTTTAGCCTGATTAGTGACTTTGATAAGATTGACATGCCAGTCATTTTTAGCTCCTATGAGGGCGAGATAAATCGCTGCTTTGAGCTAGAAACTGCGCTAGCAAAGGCTGAGCCAGTATCGCCAACGTCGTTTTCGCTCTCTGTGCATAACGCTATATCGTCGCTTCTTGGCATCGAAGCTAAAAATCACAATGAAATTCTAGCCATTTCCTCTTTTAGTCCAGTCGAAGATGCGCTACAAGCTGCGTTTTTAAGGCTAAATGATGGATACGAGAGAGTGCTCATCCTTGCCTATCATGAGTCGATATCGCAGAGCTATTTTGATGAGAAAAAGCCATCATTTATGCTAGCGCTCGTCGTTTCAAAGGCAAAAGATAAGAGAGTCTTAACTCTAAAAAGAGTAAAAAAAGAAGAAGAAATTTCAGAAAATTTACTGCAAAGCTTTATCGTAAATTTTGACCCAAATTTGGCAAAAACGTGGCAAAGCAGTAGCCATTTTTCATCTTGGAATTTTAGTTATGAGCCTTAAAATTTTAAGAGCTGGATTTTTATTTTTCTTTTTTGCGCTCATTTGCATAAGTGGCGATCTTTTACTAGTGCCAGTCATGCTTCTTGGGCTAAATAAATTTAAATTTGTGCAAAATTTATGCCGAGATCTAGTTAGAGTTTCTTGGGGATTTTTTATAAAAGTTACTAAAATTTGTGGGTATCTGGACTATAAATTTGAGCTTACTAAGCTAAATGGCAGCTCAAATTTAGTCATCGCAAACCACCCGTCGCTCCTTGATGTGGTCTTTTTGGTCTCAATATTTAAAAGGATAAACTGCATCGTAAAGGGCGAGCTTGGCAAAAATATATTTTTATTTGCTGCCATTAGGGCGTGCAACTACATACCAAACACAAATAACGAGGAATTTTTACAAAAAAGCGTAGATGTTTTAAAAAGCGGCGAAAATTTGCTCATTTTCCCAGAGGGCACACGCACAAAAGAGGAGATCATCTTTCATAAAGCAGCCGCGTATATGGGTATAAAAGGCGCGTCTATCGTGCTTTGCGTGGGTATAAATATGGCTCCAAGAAGCCTTAGAAAAAATGAGCCATGGTACAAAACGCCAGATGAAAAGATAAAGTACGTCTTCAAAGAGCTAAAGAAATTTGAAGTTAGTGAGTTTTTAAAAGATAGGCCAAGCCCAGTAAGGGCGAGGGCGCTACACGAAGAGATAAGTAAAATTTATAAGGAGGAATTTAGTGAAAGAACTAGTTAATGAGATAAAAGAGCTGATCATTACAAGCTTAAATTTAGAGGATATGAAGCCAAGCGATATCGACGAGAATGCGCCGCTTTTTAGCGAGGGGCTAGGCCTTGACAGCGTAGATGCACTAGAGCTTGGGCTTGCCGTGCAGAAAAAATATGGCCTCGTGCTTGACTCAAAGACAGCAAATTTAAAAGATATATTCTTTAGTGTATCTTCTCTTGCAAAATACATTTATGAAAATAGGAAATAACAATGAGCGAAGTAGAAATTTTTGAAATTTTAAAGAAGGCTTTGATAGAGCTTTTTGAGATAGACGAGAGCAAGATAAAGCCTGAAACTAGGATATATGAGGACTTACAGATAGATAGTATAGATGCTATTGATATGATTGATTACATCAAGCGCCAAACTGGCTATAGGCTGATGCCAGAGGACTTTAAAAACGTAAAAACGCTTGATGATATCGTAAAAGCCGTTGCAAAGAAATTTGAAGCATAAGATAGTAAAAATAGCGCTAGTTTTAGCAAGCATCGCCTATCCTTTGGTGCTATTTTTTTGGCAAAAGGGTGCAACTCTTATCTTTTGCGTGCTATGCGCTCTTTGGCTGGCTAGGGCGTATTTTGAAAGCGGTAAAACAAGGCAGGTTTGCTTAGCGGCTGGGCTATTTTTCGCAGTTTGTGCTATTTTTAGAAGTGTAAATTTAGCGCTTTTATATCCAAGTATCGTAAGTCTTGGCTTTTTGGCGGTATTTTTTTACAGCTTAAAGGGCGAGGCGGTGATAACAAGGCTTGCTAGGCTAAAAGAGAAAAACATGGATGAAAAGGTTGTTAGCTACACAAGAGGACTAACTAAAATTTGGTGCTGTTTTTTCGTTTTTAATGCAGTTCTCGCCTTTGTTTTGGCGCAGTTTGAGGATAAAATTTACTGGAGCATTTACTGCTCATTTGTATCTTATATCTTGATGGGAGTTTTGTTTTTTGGCGAAATTTTATATCGTAAAATTTTTATTTTAAAGAGGGAAAATGGATTTTAAAAAGTGTCTAAAGACATTTAAATTTGTGGATATCAACAAGGATCTTTACGAGTATGCGGCTACTTTTGGGGCAAATTTAAAAGAGAAAAATTTAAGCGAGGTAGAAATTTATCTAAGCCAGAGCTTTGACTTTTGCGCCGCTTTTTTTGGAGCACTTGGGGTTGGCGTAAAACCTATCTTGCTTGCAAAGCCGATATATAGCGTGGATAAATTTGTCATTAATGATGAAAATTTTGGTGATTTTTTAGACTTTAGTAAGAGCATGGATCTAAAATTTGATCAAAATTCTACATTTTTCCTTCAGACCTCAGGCTCAACAGGAAATAGCAAAAATATCCCAAAAAAACTTGGCGCGATGATAGATGAGGGGTTATTTTTAAAAGATGAGCTTGGATTTGGCGAGGGAGATAAATTTTTTGCTAGCGTCTCGCACCAGCATATGTTTGGCCTTACATTTAAAGTCTTTTTACCTCTCATCTCTGGCGCAAAAGCCGTTAGCAAGGAGTTAAACTACCCAGAAGCGATCTTTGAGCTTGACCTTACAAATTTAAGCTTTGTAACAAGCCCAGTCCTGCTTCAAACGCTAGTTTCTAGTCCAAGAGCAGCTGAAATTTCAGGTCTAAAAAATATCATCTGTGCGGGATCTGCATTAAAGAGCGAGCTAAGAGCAAAAATAGAAAGCTTAAGCAGCGCTAGGATAATTGAAATTTATGGTAGCACCGAAACTGGCATAGTTGCTAGAAATTTAGGCGATGAGCTTTTGCTTTTTAGCAAGGTAAAGGCCGCTTTAAACGAGGACGAGGCGTTAAATGTGAGCTCGCCGTGGTGTGAGTTTTTTCAAACTAGTGACTGGGCGCAGATAGATGGCAGCAGGCTCACGCTAAAAGGCAGGATCGATAGGATCGTTAAGCTAAATGACAAAAGGGTCAATCTAATAAGTATAGAAAATAAGATGTTTGAAAGTGGTCTTTTAAAAGACTGCTACTGCGACACGCATCCTAAATTTAAGCGTATAGTTGCGCTTTTGGAGCTTAGCCAAGAGGGTGTGAAGCTCTTTAGAGATAGCGGTAAAAAGGGCGTTGTAGCAAGGCTAAATGAGCTTTTAAGGCCTGAGTTTAAAAATAGTGTTAGATACTTTAAGATCGTTAGCTCTCTTTGTAAAAACGCTCAGGGCAAGTTTTTAAAGGCAAATTTTAAGCTGCTTTTAGAAAAAAACGAGGAGCTTTCTTGGGAAAAAAGTAGCGAAGAGGGCATTTATAAATTTAAGACAAAGCTTAGCCCAGCACTTGGTATTTTTATGGAGCATTTTCCAAATTTACCGCTTTTGCCTGGCTTTGTGCAGCTTGATTTTGTATTTAAATTTGCAAGAGAGCTTGGCGCAGAAATAGGCGATCAATGCGTGGTGGAGAATTTGAAATTTTTAAAATTTGTAAGGCCAAATGACGAGCTTTGCATAGAAATTTCGCAAAAAGATGAAAAGATTTACTTTGAGATATTTTGCAACGGCACCAAGAGTGCTGGCGGTAGGATAAAGCTGGGCTTATGAAGACGCTCTTTCTCATCCCATTTTACAACCATCCAGAGAAGATAAAAGCCCTTTGCGAGGCGCTTGCAAGCTACAATATACCCATTTTGATAGTCGATGATGGCTCAAACGAGGCTTCAAAAAAAGCGTTGGAAAATTTGAGCGAATTTGACGTAGAAATTTTAACAAGAGCCCAAAACGGCGGCAAGGGAGCTGCACTAAAAGATGGTTTTAGGCACGCCTTACAAAATGGCTATACGCACGCGTTTCAGATCGACGCTGACTTTCAGCACGATGTAGGCGAGGTGGCTGAGTTTTTGGAGCTTAGCAGAAAGTATCCACATGATATGATCTTAGCTGACCCAGTATATGGCGAGGACGCGCCAAAGTCGAGGTTTTATGGTAGAAAGATCACAAATTTTTGGGTCAAGATCAACTCTTTAAGCTCTGACATAAAAGACGCGATGTGTGGCTTTAGAATTTATCCGCTAAAAGAGCTTGAGAGTGCGATCTCTAAAAGCAGCTCAAATAGAATGGAATTTGACATGGAGATCTTGGTAAATGCCATAAGATCTGGCGTAGAGATCAAGTGGATAGCGCTAAAAGTGAGCTACGAAGCTGGCGGCGTTTCGCACTTTAAAATGCTAAAAGATAACGCGCTAATAAGCCTCATGCATGCAAGATATTTTTTTAGTTTAGTGCCATTTTTGCTTGGCAAAGCCTTTAATGGGCAAAAATACGCATGGTGGCAACAGGGCGAGAGATCGAACGAATTTTTTCTTAGAGTTAGCCTATTTTTAACTAGAAATTTGCCTATATTTCTCATAAAACCTATCGTTATCATCGTTGTTTGCTTTTACTATCTCTTTTCAAAAGTTGAGAGAGAAAATATAAGAGAATTTCTTTTAAATGTAGAGAAATTTAGCGGCAAAAAGCTGGAAACTAGCGTTTTTAGTAACTTTTATGACTTTGGCATAGCAATATGTGATAAATTTCGTATCTGGCAAAATGGCGTGCTTGAAAGCGAGCTAGAACTTAGTAAATTTAACAGCATCAAAGATGAGTTTGAAGCCTCAAAGCGTGGCAGGATCGTGCTTACAAGCCATCTTGGAAATGTAGAAATTTGCAAGGCACTCTCGCTTAGATCGCCAAATTTTCGCATGATCATCTTGGTTTATAGCAAGGGTAGTGAGAATTTTTATAAAATTTTAGAGCAGATCAGCAAGGGGCAGATCAAACTAATAAGCGTTGAAAAGCTTGATGCAGCAGCGATGATACAGCTAAAAGAGGCGGTTGAAGATGGCGTAAATATCGGCATAATGGGCGATAGGACGCCGCTTAATGGAGATAAATTTATAAGGCTTAGCTTTCTTGGTAAAGAGGCTAAATTTAACTACGGCCCATACTTGCTAGCTGGCATTTTGGGTGTAAAAGTGAGTGCACTTTGGTGCATAAAAAATGGCGATAAATTTGACATCGAACTAAGCGATATCGCTGATGAGATAAAGCTAGGTCGCGACCGCAAGGCAAGCGTCCTGCCATACGTGCAAAGCTATGTAAGGCAGCTTGAAGAGCGAGCGTGCAAGAGCCCGTCGCAGTGGTTTAACTTTTTTGATTTTTGGAGATGAGAGTGGAAATTTCACACGTTAGCACATTTAAAGTGGCGTTTTTTGACGTTGATAGCATGGAGGTGATGTGGCATGGCAACTACGTCAAGTACCTAGAAATGGCGCGCTGCGAGCTACTTGATAAACTAGGATACAACTACATCGCTATGAAAAAAGATGGTTACGCCTTTCCTATCGTAAAGCTTGACGTAAAGTACGTGCGCCCAGCCTTTTTTAACGACGTCATAAAGGTTACAACGACGCTTAGCGAGTGTGAAACTTTTTTGAAATTTCACTACCTTATAGAAAATGAAAAGGGCGAAAAACTAAGCGAGGCAAATACCGCGCAAGCTGTCATCGAGATGAAGAACTTGCAAACTTGCTTTGAGATGCCAGACGCCCTAAAAAAGGCGCTTAAAGCCTACAATGAAAAGGAGAAAAGATGAGAAAAATAGCTCTTTTTTTAGCCATTTTTATATCTTGCTTTGGCTATGAGCTAGCTGAGCTTAAAAATATAGTAAAAACAGATGGCGTAAGTGGAAATTTCACGCAGACAAAGAGCTTGGCTGGCTTTAACAAAAGCATAAAAAGCACGGGCGAGTTTAGGCTCGAAAATGGCGGTCTTTACTGGGATACGCTTGAGCCAGTCATCTCAAAGGTTTTTATAAATAAAGATGGCATTTTCAAAAACGAAAATGGCAAGCTTGAAAAGACGAGCGCAAATTTTGATGAAAAGCTATTTCTTGCTATCATCAGCCTTGATGAGAGCGAGCTTAGGAAAGAATTTGACATAAAGACAGGCGGCAGTCTAAAAGAGTGGAGCATAGAGCTAAGCCCTAAAAATTTACTCTTTAAACAAATTTTTAAAACCATAAAGATAAGTGGCGACAAGGCGGTAAAAAAGATCGAGCTTGATGAGGTAAGCGGCGATAAAACGCTAAATGAGTTTAGTATAAAATGAAAAAACTAGCCACGATTTTGGCTTTTATCTTTGTTTTTTTAGCCTCTCTTGGATATTCGCTTGCGAGCCTAAAAAACGTCCAAACCGACATCTTTTCACTGATAAATTTCAAAGACGCCAAAGAGGCAAAGGTGCTAAAAGAGGTGCAAGATGAGATGGCGTCAAATTTTTTAGTGCTAGTAAATTCCAAAGAGCTAGCCAAAAACGTACAAAGCCTAGCGCTTAAAAGCTCGCTTTTTAAGAGCTTTGAGGCGAAGATTGACATAAATTTAAATGATATAAAAAGTGACATCAACCGCTCAAAGATCGCACTTTTAAGTAGGGCTGATTTGGGGCTTTTAAAAAACGATAAAAACGCTTTTTTTAAAAAGCGCGCAGAGGAAATTTTTAATAGCTTTAGCTTTAGGCTTTTAAATGTAAATGATGATTTTTTCTCGCTAAGTAGCGGTTTTAGCGCAAAAAATGGCAACGTAAGCTTAAATTTAGCAGATCTCATGCTTGAGGCAAAGGACGGCAAAAAGAGCTTTTTCTTGCTAAAAGGCGAACTAAAAAAGGGAGCTTCGAGCGAGGGGCTAATAAAATTTTATAACGAGCTAAATGCGCTAAAAGTCGGGCAAAACGAGCTTTTTGTGCATTCAAGTGCGCTTTATCAGGCGTTTTCAAAGCAAAAAAACGAGAGCGAGAGCCTTTATATGAGCGTGGTTTCGCTTAGCCTAACCGCTATATTTTTGATGCTTGCTTTTAGAAATTTGCGAATTTTTTATGTGATATTTATCGCTGCATTTGGCTTTAGCGTAGCATTTGCAGGTACTTTGCTTTGCCTAAATGAGCTAAATATACTTACTATTTTAATAAGCACAAGCCTCATTGGCCTCATGTTTGACTACATTTTGCACTGGCTTAGCAAAAACGAGGGCGAAGCGATCAGGGCTAGCAGCATAAAAAATATGCTAAAAATTTTCTTGCTAGGCCTACTTATCACGCTTAGTGGCTATCTTGCTTTTACATTTTCTGATCTTAGGCTACTTAAAGAGGTGGCGCTATTTTCGGCATTTGCGCTTATAGCTGCCTTTTTAGCTAGCTACTTTTTCATGCCTTTGGTCTTTGACGGGGTGAAATTTTATAGATCAAAGGTTTTTGACGCGTTCTTAACTAAATTTTGTGATCTCTCAGACTTGGTTGCAAGGTATTTGGGGGCTAAATTTTTAGCTATTTCGCTTGTTTTACTAGCTATTTTTCTTGGATTTGACCTTAAAAATTTATCAAAAAGCGAAAATGTAAAAGACTACTCAAATATGCCAAAGAGCCTGCTAGCGGACTCTTCTTATATCTTAAGCTTAACTGGCAACAACCAAAACACGATGATAGTGACAAGATCTAGCGGTGACATTTTAGGAGATGAAAAGAGCCTTTTAGATGAGCTAAAAAAGAGAAATTTGATAAAAGATGAGAGCTCACTAAGCGATATATTTTTAAGTAAAAGCGAGCAGTCTGAGCTAAAAGAGGCCTTTAAAAAGGCACTTGATGATGAGCAAATTTACGCGATTTATGAGAAATTTGGCTTTAGCAAAGATGAAGTGCGAAGTGAAATTTTAAAGGTTTTGAGCGAAAAAGAGCTTGGTGTTGGTGAAATTTTAGCTTTAAAATCGATGAAAGATTTTAAGAAATTTATACTTGATGAAAATGCAAGTGTATCCTACGCGAGTGGCTTTGTAAAAGGGGCGCAAAGTGATGAGGTGCTAGCTCGCAACAACGCTTTTAGCCTAAATTTTGCTGACTCGCTAAATGAGAGCCTAACGCAGGCAAAAGAGCTAGCTCTAAAACTAAAAATAGCAGCGCTTGTGGTCGCGTTTTTACTGCTGTGGTTTTACTTTAGTGCGCTTGTTTCGGCGCTTGTCATGGGCATCATCATCTTTGGCGTGCTTCTTACGCTCTTTATCTTTGCCATTTTTGGCGTAAATTTAAGCATTTTTGGCGTCTTTGGGCTCATCCTTGCAAGCGCTGTGGGGATTGACTACATGATATTTGCGCTAAATGAGAGCCTTAGCGAAAAAGAGCGAATTTATGGGATATTTTGCGCATTTATCACGAGTTTTATCTCGTTTTTCACACTCTCGTTTAGCCAGACCGCCGCTCTTAGCGTTTTTGGGCTAAGTGTTAGCCTTTGCGTGCTGATATATGGGCTATGTGCTAGCGTTTTATCTTGTAAAAAGATAGAAATTTAGAGTTAATTTAGCCCATAGTGTAGCGCATTCGTATTTTGTTAGCTTTGGTTTGGAAATTTATATGGTGTTTGCTTTTTTAGTAAATTCTGCAAATTTAGCTCTTGTGAGCTGTCTAAATTTGCACGGAATAAAGCGCCGTAATGCTGCATAAATTTAAATTTTCCAGCTGCTAAATTTACCCAGCCGCTATTTTTTTACTGGACGCGATAAAACCACCTAAAAAGATAGTGTAGCCACCCATTTTAGCGTACTTTATAAAGCTCTTTTAAGGCAAGTATATGGCAAATTTGCTCTATCTCAATGCCGCTCCGCGCTAAAATGTCAAGTATTTGCTTTTGTCTTATCTGTTTGCGCCTTGGCATCAATAGCAAATATTAATTTAAATTTTAATCTTACTGAATTTGGCTTTTTAAAATTGCTGTCATATTTTTAGCTAGCTAAATTTAAGCGAAAAATATCTCGCTTTTTAGGCGAAGTAGGCATAGATAGGCGCTTAGCACGCTTTGCTCTCTAACGTAGTTGCGCTCGCCTTTTAAAAGTAGCCTCTCAACCTCGATGTTGCCGTCTCTATCGCCAGCTGCGACATATACCGTACCAACTGGCTTGCTAGCTGTGCCCCCACCAGGTCCTGCGATACCGCTAATAGCAAGCGCAAAGTCCGCATTTGTCGTGCTTAGCGTGCCTTTTACCATTGCTTTTACGCAAGGCTCGCTCACAGCTCCGTAAGTATCTAAAATCTCATCCTCAACGCCCAACCACTCGTGCTTTATATGGTTTGCATAAGTTACTAACGAGCCATCAAAGCTAGCCGAGATGCCGCCATATCTTGCAAATTTAGCCGCCGCAAGCCCAGCCGTGCAAGACTCGGCAAATGAAATTTTAAGCCCCTTTTGCATGAGCCTTTTTGCTACAAATTTGATCACATCTTTTTGCGGGATAAATTTTTGCGAAAATAGTGTTTTTACCCCTTGTAAAAAGCTTTCGATCTGGCCAAATTTATTGCTTTTTGCCCTTACTAGTATCAAATTTGGCAGGATCTGCGCAAGGGTGATATCGACCTCATAAGTTTTAGCAAGTGGCAACATAAGGATCTTAGCACTATCTGCGTCGATGTCTATTAGATGAAAGTAGCTAAAATCAGGCTCGTACTCGGTGAGAAACTCACCTAGCTCTTCATTTGGATTAGCTTTTATGAGATTTATCTGAGCGTTATTTAAGCTAGCTAAAAAGCTATTTTTTGAGTAGTCTAAGCTATCTTTAAGCGCAAGTGTCGTGCTATCTTTTAGCTCAAGCGAGCCCCCAGTTAGCGTCGCTATGATCTTTGCAGCGATGGCAAAATTTTCATCCGAGCCAAAAATGCTTACAAAGTCGTAATCTTTTGATAAATTTTCGATGATAAAAGGTAGCTCTTTGCTATTTTTGGGAGCAAAGCTCACCACTCCAAGCTCGCCAAAATGATCCTCGTAACTTTGAAAAATGTAGTTTAGAAATTCTCTATTTATCTCAAGATCTTCGCCTATTATCAAGATACTTTGTCTCATTTTTTAGCTCCTTTTTTTGCCTCATTATACTATTTTTCAGTGTGATTTAACCAGCACAGGTGTAAAATTAGCAAATTTTAAAATCAAGGTAAAAAATGGACTACAAAGAGACACTTTTACTCCCAGAGACAAATTTCCCGATGCGCGGAAATCTCCCACAAAATGAACCACAAAGACTAAAATCATGGTACGAAGAGCGCAAGGTTTATGAAAAAATGAAGAAAAACCGCCAAAATGCGGCTAAAAGCTTCAACATCCACGACGGCCCTCCGTATGCAAACGGACACCTACACATCGGCCACGCATTAAATAAAATTTTAAAAGATATCATCACAAAAACGCACTATTTTTACGGCGAAAACGTCCGCTATGTGCCAGGCTGGGACTGCCACGGCTTGCCTATCGAGCAGCAAGTCGAAGTAAAGCTTGGCGATAAGAAAAAAGAGCTTAGCAAGGTCGAGATCAGGGAGCTTTGCAGGCAGCACGCGAGAGAATTTATAGACATTCAAAGAAATGAATTTAAAAGCCTTGGTATCATCGGCGACTTTGAAAATCCATACATGACGATGAAATTTGAGTTTGAGGCTGACATCTACAAAGCACTTTGCGAGATCGCTAAAAAGGGGCTTTTAGTAGAGAGAAGCAAGCCAGTTTATTGGAGCTGGGCGGCTAGATCAGCGCTGGCTGAAGCTGAGGTCGAGTACGAGGAAAAAGAGGACTATTCTATTTACGTAGCATTTGAGCTTGATAGCGACGCGCTAGAAAAGCTTGGCGTAAAAGAGGCGAGTGCAGTTATCTGGACGACTACGCCTTGGACACTTCCAGCAAATCAAGCTATAAGCCTAAATCCAGATGAAATTTACGTGCTAACAGCTGAAAATTTGATCTTTGCAAAGCCACTACTTGAAAGCGTTGTGCAGAGTGGTCTAAGCAAGGGCGAGATCAAAAAAGAGTTTAAATCAAGCCTGCTTGAAAATGCTCACGCGATAAATCCACTAAACGGCAGAAAGTCGCGATTTTTACTAGGCGATCACGTTATGATGGACGGCGGCACTGGACTTGTTCACACAGCGCCAGGACACGGCGAGGACGACTACTACGTATGTTTGAAATATGGCTTTAGTGAAATTTTGATGCCAGTTGATGACGGTGGCTGCTACGATGAGAGCTTGAAGCATCACGGACTGTTTAGAAGCGACGTGGTAGATGAGTTTGTCGGTATGCACATCTTTAAAGCAAATGAGAAAATTTTAGAGCTACTTGGCAAAAATTTACTTAGCGTCTCTAAATTTAGACACTCTTATCCATTTTGCTGGAGAACGCACAAGCCTGTCATTTATAGAGCGACAAAGCAGTGGTTTATAGCTATGGACGAGGCTAAACTAGGTGGCAAAACGCTTAGGCAAACAGCGCTAAAAGAGCTTGAAAAGGTTAAATTCTACCCAAGCGTTGGCATAAAAAGAATAGGCTCGATGATAGAAAATCGCCCAGACTGGTGTATCTCTCGTCAGCGTGACTGGGGCGTGCCGATCGCGTTTTTCAGAGACAAAGCGACAAAAGAAGTTATATTTGATAGTGAAATTTTAGACCACATCGCAGGCATTTTCAAAGAAAAAGGCGCTGATGCGTGGTGGGCGCTAAGCATAGACGAGCTTTTACCAAAGGGCTCAAAATACAAGGCTGAAAATTTAGAAAAAGTGATGGATATCCTTGACGTTTGGTTTGATAGTGGCTCGACGTGGCATGCGGTCTTGCAAAGCGACAACTACGACGCTGGCAAATACCCTGCAAGCATGTATTTAGAGGGCTCAGATCAGCACAGAGGCTGGTTTCAAAGCTCACTTCTAGTAAGCACGGCTGTAAATTCTCACGCACCTTATGAGAGCATACTAACTCACGGCTTTACCGTCGATGCCAAAGGCGAGAAGATGAGTAAAAGTAAGGGCAACGTTATCGCTCCACAAGACGTGGCTAAAACTCACGGCGTCGAAATTTTACGCCTTTGGGTTGGCATGAGTGATTATTCAAGTGATCTAAAAATAAGCGAAGATATATTAAAACAAATAAGCGAGCAATACCGCAAAATCCGCAACACGATCCGCTTTTTACTAGCAAACGTAAATGACCTTGAGAGCCTAAATACAGAGTTTAACATCCTTGATAAATGGATACTAGCGCGCGCTAAAAAGGTCTTTGACGAGGCGAGCGCTTGCTTTAAAAATTATGACTTTTCAAAGGGTTTTAACATCCTTTTAAATTTCCTTTCAGCCGATCTTAGTGGCGTATATCTTGACGTTTGCAAAGATAGGCTTTACTGCGATGCAAAAGACACCCCAAGAAGAAGATCTGCTCAAAGCGCGATGGCTATCATCACAAAGGCACTTTTGCCACTCATCGCTCCAACGCTTACTTACACCGTTGATGAGGTGATGGACTATGCTCCAAAGATCATCAAAGGCGACGCAAAAGACGCGTTTGATCTAGTCTATGAGCCTATCAAATTTGACCTTAGCTTTGAAGATGAGCTGCTTTTTGCCAGCAGGGAGAAATTTAACGAGATCGTGGATGTTCTTAAAAAGGATAAAAAGATAAAATCAACTCTAGAGCTAAGCCTAGAGACAACTAGCCACAACATCACAGGCTACGACGAGCGCGAAGTGTCCGATCTTTACATGGTAAGCTCAGTTAGAGCTTATGATGATAGCGAGCCACTAGCTGAGTTTGAGCTTGAGGGTGATAAATTTAAGATCATAGCAAGCAACCTTCACAAATGCCCAAGATGCTGGAAATTTAACGCTAGCAAAGAAGATGCGCTATGCCCAAGATGTGAAGAGGTCATAAGTGCTAAGTGAGCCAGTAAGCGCAACTATCATAGTCACAACGATCGCTGCGGTGGTCGTTGTTAGCTTGTTTGGCATATTTTTGGTTAATAAATTTAAAGGATAAAAATAGTGGTAACTTTAAAAGAAGCTTTGAAATTTTCAGCTGAAGAGATAAGAAATTTAAGAGCCGAGCTTGAGGCAAAGATTATAAAAGAAAAAGAGCTTGGCGCTTATGTCGAGCAGCTAGCAAATTTAGAGATCGCAAAACTAGGCGAGGGCGTGCCTATCGCTATAAAAGACAACATCCAAGTAAAAGGCTGGAACGTAACAAGTGCCTCAAAAATTTTACAAGGCTACGTAGCACCTTATAACGCAACTGTCATCGAAAAGCTACTTAGCAAAAATTTAGCTCCATTTGGCCGCACAAATATGGATGAATTTGCGATGGGAAGCACGACTGAGAGCTCATTTTACGGCAAAACACTAAATCCACTAAATCACGCTCACGTTCCAGGCGGCAGTAGTGGCGGCTCAGCAGCAGCAGTCGCAGCTGGTCTTGCAGTCGCAGCACTTGGTAGCGATACTGGTGGCTCGATCCGTCAGCCAGCGGCATTTTGCGGATGTGTGGGCTTTAAGCCAACCTACGGTAGAGTGAGCAGATACGGCCTTGGCGCATACTCAAGCAGCCTTGATCAAATAGGCCCTATCGCTCAAAACGTAGAAGACGCAGCCATTTTATATGACGCGATCGCTGGACACGACCCAAAAGATAGCACGAGCGCAGATGTGCCGTTTGTTAGCATTAGCGACAAGATAGATGGCAACAAAAAGCTAAAAATTTGTGTCATCAAAAACTACGTAGAAAACGCAAGTGAGCAGACAAAAGTCGCTTTAAATTTAGCTATTGAAAAGCTAAAATCACACGGTCACAGCGTAACTTACACAAATTTTGAAGACTCAAAATATGACGTCGCTGCCTACTACATCATCGCAACCGCAGAGGCAAGCGCAAATTTAAGCCGCTACGATGGCGTAAGATACGGCAGGCGTGCAGAGGCTAGAAATTTAAAAGAGCTATATATCAACTCACGCTCAGAGGGCTTTGGTGACGAGGTGAAGAGGAGAATTTTACTTGGTACATTTGTGCTAAGTAGCGGATACTACGATGCTTACTACATCAAAGCGCAAAAAGCAAGAGCGCATATAAAAGCTCAGTATGAGAAAATTTTAGAAGAAAATGACCTTATCTTCATGCCAGTTGCTCCAAGCACAGCTTATAAATTTGGAGCACACAGCGATCCGCTTCAAGCCTATCTAAGCGATATCTACACGATCAGCGTAAATTTAGCAGGCCTACCAGCTATCTCTGTGCCAGTTGGCAAAGATGATCAAAATTTGAACGTGAGCGCCCAGCTCATCGCAAAAGCGTGGGACGAACAGACCTTGATAAATGGTGCTAAGAGCCTAGAAAATTTAATAAAAGGATAAAAATATGAAGATAGTAAAGAGAGCTTTAACATTTGAGGATGTGCTTCTTGTGCCACAATACTCTGAAATTTTGCCAAAGCAAGTTGATGTGAAAACCAGGATCAGCAAAAATGTCACGCTAAATATCCCGATAGTCTCTGCTGCGATGGATACGGTGACTGAGCATAGAACTGCTATCATGATGGCGAGGCTCGGCGGTATCGGCGTCATCCACAAAAATATGGACGTCGAAAGCCAAGCAAAAGAGGTCAAGCGCGTTAAAAAAAGTGAAAGTGGCGTTATCATCGATCCTATCTTTATAAATCCAGAAGCGACCGTGGCTGAAGCTCTAAGCCTTATGTCAGATCTTCATATTTCAGGCGTTCCAGTCATCGACAAAGACCGCAAACTAATAGGAATTTTAACAAACCGCGATTTGAGATTTGAGACAAATATGAGCGTTTTGGTAAAAGACCGCATGACAAAAGCACCGCTTATAACCGCACCAAAGGGCTGCACGCTTGATGATGCGGAGAAAATTTTCTCTCAAAATAGGGTTGAAAAACTACCTATCGTCGATAAAGACGGCAGACTTGACGGTCTTATCACCATAAAAGATCTAAAAAAACGCAAAGAGTATCCAAACGCAAACAAAGACAGCTACGGCAGACTTCGCGTGGCTGCGGCTATTGGCGTGGGTCAGATAGAGCGCGCTAAAGCACTTGTTGATGCTGGCGTAGATGTCATCGTCATCGACTCGGCTCACGGTCACTCAAAGGGCATCATAGACACTTTAAAAGAGGTAAAAGCAAATTTCAAAGTTGATGTCGTAGCTGGCAATATCGCAAACCCAGCAGCCGTAAAAGACCTAGCAGAAGCAGGAGCTGACGGCATAAAAGTGGGCATCGGACCAGGGTCTATTTGTACTACAAGGATCGTTGCTGGCGTTGGTGTGCCTCAAATTTCAGCGATTGACGACTGTGCAAGCGAAGCAGCAAAATATGGCATCCCAGTTATCGCAGACGGCGGTTTAAAATACTCAGGCGACGTGGCAAAAGCTCTTGCAGCAGGTGCTGCTTGCGTTATGGCAGGTAGCTTGCTTGCAGGTTGCGAAGAGAGCCCAGGTGAGCTTATAACATTCCAAGGTCGCCAGTACAAAGTATATCGCGGCATGGGCTCAATAGGCGCTATGACAAAGGGTAGCTCTGACCGCTACTTCCAAGAGGGCACCGCTCAAGACAAGCTTGTGCCTGAAGGTATCGAGGGCCGTGTGCCATTTGCTGGCAGTATAAAAGATGTGATACATCAGCTAATAGGCGGCCTAAGAAGTGCTATGGGTTATGTCGGCGCAAAAGATATCCCAACTCTTCAAGAAAGAGCCGAATTTGTCGAGATAACAAGCGCAGGACTAAAAGAGAGCCACGTCCATGACGTAGTTATCACTCACGAGGCACCAAACTACAAAGTTAATTAGTGTTAGACCTGCAAACTAGAACTATTAAATTTAACGAGCCACTCTACCTTGAGAGTGGCCGTATGCTATCAAATTTCAAGCTTATTTACGAGACTTACGGCACGCTAAATGCTGATAAAAGCAACGTTATCGTGATCTGCCACGCCCTAACTGGCTCGCACCACGCAGCTGGCACCTACGCAGGCGATGAGAAAGCTGGCTGGTGGGACGGGCTAATAGGCAGTAAAAAAGCGGTCGATACCGATAAATTTTACGTCATCTGCGTAAATATCCTAGGCTCGTGCTTTGGCTCGACCTCGCCGTTAAGCGTTGATAGAAGTAGCGGCAAAGAGTATCGGCTAAATTTCCCAGTCCTTGCCATAAGCGACGTGGTAAAGGCGCAGATGAGGCTATTTAGCGAGCTTGGCATCACAAGGGCAAGAGCCGTGATAGGCGGCAGTCTTGGCGGCATGCAGGCACTTTGCTACGCTATCGAGTTTCCTGAATTTGCACAAGATATCATAATGCTAGCAAGCACCTATCAGACGAAGCCCTGGGCGATAGCGTTTAACAAGATCGCCATAGAAGCCATTTTATACGATGAAAATTTCAAAAACGGCGAATACGACGTGGAATTTATAAGAAAAAATGGGCTAAAAGGCATGGCTTACGGCAGGATGGCAGGGCACATCAGCTTTTTAAGCCCTGATAGCATGGATAAAAAATTTGGACGAAACTACGTAGAAACTGACGGCCTTTACGATCTTTTTGGGCATTTTCAGGTCGATCGCTACATGGAGTATAACGGCTACAACTTCCCAAAGAGGTTTGACCCGCTAAGCTACCTATATATCGTAAAGATGATGAATATCTTTGACTGCACAAGGCACTACGATAGCCTAAAAGACGCTCTTGCGCCGATCAAAGCAAATTTGCATCTAATCGCATTTAAAGGCGATCTACTCTTTCCGCCAAGCTGCATGAGAGAAATTTATGACGCACTTTGCGAGATGGGCAGAGGCGCAAAAACAAATTTTGTTGAGATAGATAGCAACTACGGCCACGACGCCTTTTTGGTCGAGATAGAAAAATTTGATGGATATATAAAAAATATATTAAAAGGATAGAAAATGGAGCAAAAAGAGCAAAGTTTTGAAGAGAAATTAGCCCTTGCTGATAAAATTTTAAACGATCTAAACAAAGATGATGTGAGCTTAGAAAACAGCATAAAGCTGCACGAACAGGGCAAAAAACTCTTAAATGAGGCAAGAGAAATTTTAGAAAATGCAAAACTTAGCATAAAGCAGGTGGATGATGAGTAAAATTTGCGCCCTTCAGCTACCAACGCAGCCATTAAGCGAGGCCAGGCTTGATTATTACCTTAAAATTTGCGCGGATGAAAATGCAAGGCTAGTTGTCCTTGGCGAATACGTGCTAAATAGCTTCTTTAAAGAGCTTGCCACCATGCCAAAAAGCCTCATAAAAGAGCAGAGTGAGCGCAAAAAAGAGGCGCTATTTGCGATGGCAAAAAAGTATGATCTAAACATCATCGCGCCTATCATAAATTTAAAAGGCAAGGAAATTTTTAAGAGCCTAGCCAAATTTAGTCCAACCCAAGTAAAACTCTACGATCAGCAAATTCTCATGCCTTACGCGCACTGGAACGAGGCTAAATTTTTTAGCAACGCAAGCGAGGAGCTAAATTTACCTATCTTTACCTATGAGAAATTTAAGGTTGGCGTTATGTTTGGTTTCGAGGCGCATTTTGACGTGTGCTGGGCGTATATGAGCGCTAAAAAGGTCGATATCGTGCTTGTGCCAACGGCTTGCACGTTTTTCTCGCAGGCGCGCTGGGAGGAGCTTTTAAAGGTTAGAGCCTTTACAAACAACCTCTATGTGCTTCGTGTAAATCGCGTGGGAAGCCACAAGAGCGAGGACGAGCAGTGGAGTTTTTACGGCGACTCGATGCTTATTAGCCCATTTGGCGAGGTGAAAAACAGACTTGGCAAAAATGAAGAGATGATGATCGATGAGCTTAGCAAAAAGGAGCTTAGCGAGGCTAGAAGCACTTGGGGCTTTATGCAGATAGAGGCGAAATTTAGGAAGTAGGAAGTGAAACGCTGCGCCTGGGCTGAAAAGAGCGAGTTTAGCAAGAGCTATCAGGGCTGCGAGCGGAGTTTATGCGAGCGATATGCCAGCTTTCAGGGACAAATAGATTTGCTTTCTTGCTTAAAACTCTAGGGCAAATTTGATATAAGGGGGAAGGGACTTGAATTACGAAGTCGTACCCTTCCCCCTTAACAACCCCCGACCCTTACGACGTTAGAGGTGCATGCTTCAGTGCTTCGCACCGCATGAATTTAAATTTTGTGAATTTAGCCTTTCGGAGTGAAATTTGAAACGAAGTGAGATTGAAAAATATATAAAAGAGAAATTTGACATTTTTGGTGAGCAAATTTTCCCAAAATATCCAAAATTTAGTGTCTTTCGTCACAAGAAAAATGAGAAGTGGTTTGCGCTACTTATGCAGCTAAACGCTAGCAAGCTAGGTCTTAAAAGTGACGAGATGATAGAAGTTTTAAACCTAAAATGCAGCCCTGATCTAGCGATGGTGCTAGTTGATGAGAGGCAAATTTTTAAAGCATATCACATGAATAAAAAGCACTGGATAAGTGTAAATTTAAACTCAAAAATCCCACAAAAAACAGTTTTTGACCTGATAGATGAAAGCTTTACGCTAAGCAAATAAAAGCCATTTTTCAGCCTTAAATTTAGTAGTTTTTGTTAAAATCACGAAAAACTTAAGGATAAAATTTGCAAGAGCTAAACAACGAGATTAGAAAAGTCCATTTCATAGGCATCGGCGGCATCGGCATCTCAGCCATCGCTAGATTTTTACACGAAAAAGGCCACAAGATAAGCGGCAGCGACATCAAAGAGAGCAAGACGACGCTTGAACTTCAAAATGAAGGCATCGAGGTCATCACACCGCACTGCAAAGAGGCGATAAAAGACCAAGACTTTGTGGTCTATTCAGCTGCGATAAAAGAGGACAACATCGAGCTAGTGGAGGCCAGAAGAAAGGGCATAAAGTGCTTTTCAAGAAAAGAAATTTTGCCCTATGTGCTTGAAGACAAGTGCGTCTTTGCAGTAGCTGGCGCGCACGGCAAAAGTACGACTTCAGCGATGCTAGCAAGCCTCATTGAAGGCTCAGTCATCATCGGCGCCATTTCAAAGCAGTTTGGCTCAAATATGCGCTACGCTAAAAGCGACAACGTCGTATTTGAGGCCGACGAGAGCGACTCAAGCTTTCTAAACTCAAACCCATATCTAGCCATCGTCACAAACGCAGAGCCAGAGCACATGGAGCACTACGACTACGATCTAGCTAAATTTTACGCAGCCTACAAGGGCTTTTTGGAGCGTGCAAAGGTTAGAGTGATAAACGCTGAGGATGAGTTTTTAAGCACGCTTAAGCTTGATGCGATCAGGCTTTATCCAAGCAGTGATATAACTGAGCTAACGATGGTTGTGAGAGACTACCAGCCATACACCAGCTTTAACCTTAAAAATTTAGGCAAATTTGAAGCCTTTGGCATGGGCGAGCACATCGCCATAGATGCATCTTTGGCTATTCTAGCTGCGATGCACGAGACGCCGCTTAAAGACATAAGAGAAAATTTACTAAATTTTAAAGGCATCAAAAAGCGTTTTGACATACTTAGCGCAAATAAAAATTTCGTCCTAATCGACGACTATGCACACCATCCAACCGAGATAAAAGCGACACTAAAATCAGTCTTTGAATACGCTAAAATTTTAGGTATAAAGAGCGTCACAGCGATATTTCAGCCACATCGCTACACAAGGCTTAGCACAAATTTAGCTGGCTTTAAAGAGTGCTTTAAGGGCGTTGATGAGCTTGTCATCTTGCCAGTTTATGCAGCTGGAGAAAATCCGATCGAAGTTGATATGAAGAGCGAATTTAGCGAGTATAACCCGATCTTTACAGACAAGGTTGAGAGGGTTGAAGAGGGGATAGAATTTACAGATGAATTTGGCGTGAAAAACCGCCTAAGTGACGGCATCGTAGTTGGCTTTGGAGCGGGCGATATCAGCGTGCAGCTAAGAGGCGGATATTAATGGATCTAAGCAACTTTAAGCATCAAGATGAAAATGAAATTTTAAAAGAGATAAAGGAAAAAGAGCTAAGCGAGGATGAAATTTCTAGCCTTATAAATTTAGGCAAAAAAGATATTTTAATAGCCCTTGCAAGGTCACAAAAGCTAAGTAGTGTTCAGATAAAAGATATGCTGCCAAATGCCCCGTATCTAGCCGTTTGCTTGCTGGTTGAAAAGCAAGATATCAGCGAGGTTAGAGCTGAAATTTTAGAAAAGATCAAGCCTCATGCTGAGCTTTACAAGGAGCTCATCGCAAAATATAAAGGGGTAAAATGGTAAGAAATTTGATAATAATCGCCGGCGTGATGCTGCTTTTTGGAGCGATCTGGGCGATAAAAGATGAAAAGATCAGCAAAAGCATAAAAGCGCTCGTTAGCGCAGTCCTTGTAGTGATCCTTGTTTGCGTCTATTTTTACGAGGAGAATTTATCAAAAAACGAGGACGCCATCTCAAAGCTAGTGACCGACTTTAAGCAGGGTAAAACACTAAAATGTGGCGAATACAACGTGAGCGCTGAGAAATTTAACTACGAATTTGGCACTGCGTCATTTTTGCCAAAACGAGAATTTAGTGATCTTTCAGGTCTCATCGTGCCTATAACGAGCTGCGAGCAATGAACGATATCTTTGCAAAGCTCGATCTAGGCGAGTATTTAGAGAAATTTAACTCCTTTTTAGCAAGGCAAAAACCGCTATTTTTACAAGGCGACAGCAAAATCCACTTTGAAAACATTAGCGAGCTTTCAAAGTATGATTTTAAGGCGCCTGACGAGATAAAAGAGCTTGATGATGCGCTTATGAGACTTAGCAAGCAAGCGGTGCTTCACATCAGTGAAATTTACGAGTTTGCAAAGATCATTAAGTATTTTTCATATCTAAAAAAGCAAAAATTTGAAGGCAGGCTTGGCGAGTGGATCGCAAAGGTTGAAATCCCTGAAGTGATGAGCCAGATGGCAAACAGCTTTGATGAAAACGGCGAGTTTAGCGACAGCGTGGATGAGAGATTTTACGCGATAAAGCAGGCATTTAGCGAGAAAAAGCGCCAGATCGACGCTGAACTTAAAAAGCTCATCTACTCAAAGCACATCACGCCCTATCTAGTCGATACCCAGACGCACTACATCAACTCACAAGAGGCACTTTTGGTGCGTGGCGGCTTTAATCACGCCCTAAAAGGCACCGTGATCGCTAGAAGCTCAGGCGGCTACTTCTACGTCGCACCTGCAAGCACCGAGCGCCTAAAAAAGGAGCAAAGCGAGCTACTTGATAGAAAAGAGGAGATCATTTTTGAGCACTGCAAGAAATTTAGCCTGCAGATGAGCAAGAGCCTGCTCTTTTTGAAATTTATAAATAACGCTTTTGATCAGTTTGACGCATATCAAGCGCGCGTAAATTTGGCTAGATCGCGTGACTATGAGTTTGTTTTGCCAAATAGCTCGCACGTAATAAAGCTTGAGAAATTTGCCCATCCAGCGCTTAAAAACCCAAAGAGCGTGAGCGTAGATTTTAGTAAAAAGGTGCTTTTAATAACTGGCGTAAATGCTGGCGGTAAGTCGATGCTTTTAAAATCAATCATCTCAGCCACGCTACTTGCAAAGTATCTGCTGCCTATGCGTATCGACGCAAACCGCTCAACGATCGGCTCTTTTAAAGAATTTGACGCGATCATAGAAGATCCGCAAAGTGTGAAAAACGACATCTCGACCTTTGCTGGCAGGATGGTGCATTTTGCAAGGCTTTTTACTAAAAAATCGATCATCATCGGTATCGACGAGATCGAGCTTGGCACCGATTTTGAGGAGGCTGCGAGCTTGTATGGCGTCATGATAGAGCGTCTCATCACTCAAGATATCAAAATGATCATCACGACCCACCACAAGCGCCTTGCGATGTTGCTAGCTAAAAACACCGAGGTTGAGCTAGTGGCGGCACTTTACGACGAGGCGGCCCAAAGGCCTAAATTTGAGTTTTTAAAAGGCACGATCGGCAAGTCTTACGCCTTTGAAACGGCGGCAAGATACGGCATATCTCAAAATTTAGTGGCTCAGGCTAAGAAAATTTACGGCGAAGATAAGGAGAATTTAAACGAGATCATCACAAAGACGCTAAATTTACAAACCAAGCTTGATGAGGGGATAAAAGAGGTCACGTCAAAAGAGGAGCGGCTGGAGCGCTTGCTTGAGGAGCAAAAAGAGCTAAAAGAGAAAAATGAGATCAAGCTAAATGCGACTATTGCGCGCCTCGAAAAAGAGTATTATGAAGCGATAAATGCGGCAAAAGCTGTTATAAATTTCAAGGACATTAAAGACAAGCAAAGGGCGCTAAACGTGGCAAATGAGAAAAAAGCCGCCATCGTTAAGCCTAAAAAAATTGAGCGTGAGAACCTGAAAGTAGGCGATAGAGTGAAGTATGAAAATATCAAAGGCACGGTTTTAAGTATCTCAAAAAATGACGCGATGATCGAGTCAAATGGTATAAATTTGCGCGTGCCACTCGAGCTTTTAAGAAAAAATGGCAACGAAGTGGTCTTGCCTAAAAAAGGCGGCGTAAGTTTAAGTGTTGATAAGCCAAAAACGGCCTCGCTCTCGCTTGATCTGCACGGCATGAGAGCTGACGAGGCGATAGCTAAGCTTGATAAATTTATCTCAGATAGTCTTGTTATGGGATTTGATGAGGTTAGCGTATTTCACGGTATTGGCACTGGCAAGCTCGCCTTTGCGGTTAAAAATTTCTTAAAAGAGCATCCAAGCGTGAAAGAATTTCACGATGCACCGGCAAATCAAGGCGGATACGGTGCAAAGATCGTTAAGCTTTGAGCTAAATTTTTAATTAAAAAATGAAAGAAAATTTTTATTTAGCTTGGATATAATCCAGTAGAAAAATTTAAATTTAAGAAAGGAAGTTTAAACTTTATGCCAGGTGACGAATCGCAAAAAAAGCACTTTAGTATGGTTAAAACCGTCACTTTGGTCGTGGTTTTGCTTTTTGCATTTTTCTTAACTGAAAATTTAATCGTCTATTCGTATAAATACAACAACGCACTCTCTACAAACAACTTTGGCCTCAAAAAAAAGACCGAGTATCTAACATCTCAATATGTAAATTATCTTAAAAATATAAGCAAATTTAACATTATAGATTTTCAAAATTATATAACCGACAACGCTTTTGGCGAAGTCTTTTTGCTAAAAGAAAATGGCAAAAACGGCTTTAAGATAGAGGCATCGTCAGACAAAAGCCTCGTTGGTAAAGACTACGAAGACAATAGCTGTGGCGACATCTATTCACATGATTTTCAAACGAATTATTTCAAGGCTGAAATTTTGCCAGAAAATAGCGCCAAAGTATGTATGTTTGTCGCAGTAAATGAATATATTTTAGGCTTTAAAGCGCATATAGATCAAAGGATAACTGGCACTAGCGATGAATTTTATTTTCAGTGGCTGATGAAAAATATGGCTCTTACTTTGATCTTAAGCTCGATCGGTCTATTTTTAGGGCTTGCAGTCTGTCTTTGGTTTGTATTTAAGTATCTAAACATCAAATTTGACTATCTAAAAGTAAAAGAAGAGAGCACTACTAAGATCGCCCAGTTACAAGAGAAGCTATATATCGATCCGATGACTGGGCTTTTTAACAAGGCAGCGCTCATAAAAGATGTGAGCGAGTATAAATATCCAAAAGTGATACTTATGGATATTGATGATTTTGGTAAGATGAACGACTACTACGGCAAATACGTGTGCGACCAGATACTAAAACAGATGGCAAATCTCATCAAAGAATTTGCAAAAAATGAGAATATGAAGGCTTATTGTATCGAGGCGGACAGATTTGCTTTGGTCGAAGATAATAACGACTTTATCGACAGATACGAGGAGCTTGCTGAAAATTTACTAGATATCTTTAAAGGCAGGATGCTTAGCATAAAAGATGAAAATGGCGTAGAGGTCGATGACATAGAAATTCACAACACCATAGGCTTTGCGCTTGATAGCGACCAGACCTTAAGAAAGGCAACCATCGCGCTAAAATCAGCTAAGACGCTTGATAAAGACTATGTTTGCTACTTTAAAGGACTAAGTCAAAAAGATGAATACGCAAATCAGATCGAGCGCTCAAAGCTGATCCAAAACGCCACGATAAATGATAACATTGTGCCGTATTTTCAGCCGATATTTGACGAGAAAAAGATCCCTATAAAATATGAATGCTTGATAAGAATTTTAGACCGCGACGACGTCATCTCGCCAAGTGTATTTTTGGATATCTCAAAGCGTATCAAGCGTTACGCAGACCTTGAAAAACAGCTCATCAAAAAGTGCTTTGAGCACCTCATTGAAGATCCAAATTTGGTTCTTTCTATAAATTTAAGCAGCCGAGATATGATAGATGGCGACGTCTCTGCGCTGGTTTTAAATTTGCTAAACAAGCACAATGTTGCTGGCAGGATAGTGTTTGAGATAGTTGAAGACGAGGAGCTAAAGAGTGCTGAGCGCGTCTCAGTCTTTATCGAGCGAGCAAAGAGCATGGGCGCTATGATAGCGATCGATGACTTTGGCTCTGGCTACTCAAATTTCTCTTACATCATAAAGATCAAGCCAGACTACGTGAAGATCGATGGCTCTATCATCAAAGACATCGATATCAATAAAGACTCATACGCCATCGCTAGCGCTATCGTGGCATTTGCAAAGGATCTTGGCATAAAAACGATCGCAGAGTATGTTCATTCTAAAGAAATCTTTAACGTCTGTAAGGAGATAGGCATCGACGAATTCCAGGGATTTTACTTGGGAATTCCTTCTAAAAAGGCGTTTTAGTGGTAGTTGGCTTTTTAAAAGAGCTTTTAAGCTTTCGCTCTATCACGTCAGATGATGCAGGTAGCTTGGAGTTTATCGCTAAATTTATGCCTGATTTTGAGGCGAAATTTATAGAAAAAAATGGCACAAAAAATCTCATACTTTCTAAAATTTATGGAAACGGCGAGCACTTAGCCTTTGCAGGACACGTCGATGTCGTGCCTCCAGGAGATGGCTGGGATAGTGAGCCATTTAACCCACTTGAAAAAGATGGCTACATCTACGCAAGAGGCGCGCAGGATATGAAAAGTGGCGTGGCTGCCTTTGTTTGTGCTGCTAAAGATGCAAAATTTAATGGTAAGTTGAGCCTAATTTTAACAAGTGACGAAGAGGGCGATGGCACTTATGGCACGCCTTTAGCACTTGAATATCTTCGTGAGATAAGGGATCTGCCAAAATTTTGCGTCGTGGCTGAGCCAACTTGCGATAAGAAATTTGGCGATAGTATAAAGGTTGGCAGACGTGGCTCGATAAATGGCAAGATCGTAATAAAGGGCGTTCAAGGTCACGCAGCGTATCCAGAAAAATGCGTAAATCCAGTAAATTTAATAGCTCCACTTTTAAGTAAGATAGCTGATCACGATATGGACGGCGGAAGCGAGTTTTTTAGCCCAAGCAAGATCGTAGTGACGGACATTCGTGGTGGCATGCAGGTTTGCAACGTTACTCCAAGTGAGCTTAGCATAATGTTTAACGTTAGAAACTCAAATTTAACTGACGCAAATGACGTTGAGAGCTATCTTAGAGGCGTTTTAAAGGGCCTAGACTACGAGCTTAGTATAAAGCAAAGCTCGAAGAGATTTTTAACCAACAAAGATAGCAAGATCGTAAGAAATTTAATGGCATCTGTCACAAAGATCACTGGCGTTACGCCACTTTTAAATACAAAGGGCGGCACGAGCGATGCTAGGCACTTTGCTGAGTTTGGCGTAGATGCGATAGAATTTGGCGTCATAAACGACCGCATACACGCCAAAAACGAACGAGTTAGCGTTGATGAAATAAATAAACTTTATGAAGTTTTTAAAGACCTTATAGAAAATTTTCACTAATCTCATTTGTCGTCAAATAGTTAAATTTAACCGACACTTCTGGCTTTTCTAAGATAAATTTAAAAAACAGCTACGTTTTGCCTGAGAGCGAAACCACTACAAAGGCGATAGGACTTTTGCCAACTATCATTGCTATTTTATTTTTGATAGCACTTATCTTTGGTCTAAAACTTGGCGAAAATGGTGCATTTATGCAAATAAGTAAATTTTGCTCAGTTGGTGCGATCAGTAAGATTTTTGAGCGTGACTTTTCGATGCTTTATGGCGTCATCGCTATCATTGTCTGCACAAGCATCACAAAATTAGTGCTAAATCAATACAAATTTGGCTTTGATGCTCAGCTCTTTTTGTTTTAGGCATGGGAGCTGGAGCTGCAATAAGTCATAACTTTATCTTAGCAAGCTCAGGAGCTGGCATCACACCTTATGCCCCGTATGCCGTAGTGATAGGCTTTATCTACGCTATTTACGTTGGATTTTTCACTAAAAAAGCTTAAATAAATTTGGCTGCTTTTGCAGGTTTTTACTTATAAATTTTAAATTTAAATTTTAGAGAAATTTAGCCACCAAAGTGGCTAAATTTGAAGTTATCTTAGGATTTGAATTTTTGCTTTTGCGCGAAGTTTTTCGAAGTAATCACTCATTAATTTTTCTTGCTCGCCTTGGTAAAGCTCGTTTATAACGTTATCTTTTACATCAGCAAAGCTTGGTGTGTATGAGCCGATCTTCTCTTTTACTAAAAACATATCAAAGCTATCAGGTCCTTGCAAAGGCTGTGTGTAGTCGCCGTTATTTGTGCTTGAGATGATCGCAGCAAGCCTTGGATCTATGCTTTGATAGTCTAAACTAACCTCTTGTGTTTGCACGCCGTCTAGTAGCTTTGGGCTTGTCTTTTGGGCTTCAAGCAGATCAGGGTCTTTTGCTCTATAAACTACGACTCTAGCGGTGCTAAAAACCTTAAATTTATCAGGATTAGCGTCAAAATACGCCTTTGCTTTTTGCTCATTTATGTTTTTGCCAGCCTCAGCAGCTATGCTTTTATAAAGTTTTTCTTGAAGCATCTTGTGCTCTAAGTTGTTTTTAAAATCCAAAAAGTCCATACCTTGAGCTTGGATAGAGCTTCTAAACTGCGAATTTGTCATGCCATTTTGCTTTGCGATCGCCTCGATCCTGTCGTTTAGCTCAAAAGGCGTAACGCTTAAATTTAAGTTTTTTATCTGTGCATCTTCAAGTCTATCTCTGATAAGCAAATTTAAAGCGTCCTGCTCTGTTGTCTTTAGCTGTTCTTTTAAGCTATAAACCTCGTAAAGCGTGATAGGTTCGTTCTCCACGATAGCTGCGATGCCGTTTATCATCTGAGCTGAATATAAATTTAAGGCACTTAACACGCCAGCAGCCAAAAAGAGCAATTTTTTCATAATGAAACCTTTATTTAAGTATTTAGTAAATATAATTTTGGGCAATTATAACATAAAAATAAGGCACAAAATGATAGTTACTAGATTTGCTCCGTCGCCTACTGGATACCTACATATAGGCGGACTTAGGACAGCTCTTTATAATTATTTATACGCAAGAGCTAACAATGGAAAATTTCTGCTCCGCATCGAAGATACTGACTTAAAACGAAACTCAGAAGAGGCCACGCAAGCGATAAAAGAGGCATTTGCTTGGTGCAAGCTAGATCACGACGGCGAAGTGACCTATCAGTCAAAGAGGTTTGATCTTTACAAAGAGTATGTTAAAAAGCTGCTTGATGAGGGCAAAGCCTACAAATGCTACATGAGCAAAGAGGAGCTTGAGGAGCTTAGAGCCAGCCAAGAGGCAAGAAAAGAGCGCCCAAAATATGATAATAGATATAGAGATTTTACTGGCACGCCTCCAGCTGGCATCGAGCCAGTCATCCGTATAAAAGCCCCACTTAGCGGCGAGATCGTCATACATGACGGCATAAAAGGCGAGGTTAAATTTAAGGTTGAAGATATCTTAGATGACTTCATCATCGCAAGAAGTGACGGCACACCGACATACAACTTCACAGTCGTGATAGATGACGCGCTAATGGGCGTAACTGACGTTATTCGCGGCGATGACCACCTCTCAAATACCCCAAAACAGATCGTTCTTTACGAGGCACTTGGCTTTAAGGTGCCAAAATTTTATCACGTCGCTATGATAAACGGCGAGGACGGCAAAAAGCTTAGCAAAAGGCATGGCGCAACTGACGTTATGGAGTATAAAAAGATGGGCTACTTGCCTGAAGCGCTCTTAAATTTTCTCGTTCGTCTTGGCTGGAGCCACGGCGATGATGAGATTTTTACTATCGAGGATATGCTTAAATACTTCAATCCAAACGATATCAACAAAAGTTCAAGCACCTATAACGCTCAAAAGCTTGACTGGCTAAATTCCCACTATATAAAAACTTTGCCTTACGAGAGGCTAGCGCACGATATGCTTGAATTTGGCGTGGATTTTAAGGCTTTGGTAAAGGGCGAGCTACTGCTAAATTCGCTCCGTGAGAGGTCAAAAACCTTAATTGAGATGGCAAACAGCGCAAATGCGATCATCAATGCTCCAAAAATCTACGACGAGAAAGCTTGGGCTAAATTTATAAATGAAAATAGCAAAGAAATTTTGGCGAAATTTGCTCAAATTTTAGACCGCGACCTTGATGCTAAAGGTTACGAGGAGCTAACTAATAAATTTTTAGAGCAAAACGGCTTAAAACTAAAAGACCTAGCTCAGGCTCTAAGGATAGCGCTAACTGGCTCAAGCGTGAGCCCAAGTATCTTTGAAGTGCTTGAAGTAGTAGGTAGCAACGAGATCAAAAACAGAATACAAAATTTATTAAAGGAAGAGAAATGACACATGTAACTAAAGAAGAGGCACTAAACTACCACATAGGCGGTAAGATCGAGATCATGGTAAAGACACCTTGCGAGACTTCAAGAGACCTTTCAATGGCCTATACACCAGGCGTTGCTGAGCCTTGTAAAGAGATAAATGCAGACACTGAACTAGCTTATAAATATACAAATAAGGCAAATTTAGTAGCTGTCATCACTGATGGCACGGCTGTTCTTGGACTTGGTGACATCGGCGCTATCGCTGGTAAGCCAGTTATGGAGGGCAAGGCGGTGCTATTTAAGAAATTTGCAAACGTTGATGCCTTTGACATCGAGCTAGATGAGCATGATCCTGATAAGATCGTTGAGATTTGCAAAGCTCTAGCTCCGACATTTGGCGGTATAAATTTAGAAGATATCCGCGCTCCAAAGTGCTTTGAGATCGAAAGAAAGCTTCAAGAAGCAGTCGATATCCCTGTAATGCACGACGATCAGCACGGCACAGCGATGATAACAAGCGCTGGCATTATAAATGCGATGGAAATTTCTGGCAAAGATATATCTAAGATAAAGATCGTAGTTAGCGGCGCTGGTGCAGCTGGCATCGCTTGCGCAAAGATGTATAAAGCGCTTGGCGCAAAACACATTGTGATGATAGATAGCAAAGGTGTCATCCACTCAAAAAGAACAGACCTAACTCCAGAAAAGGTCGAATTTGCGCTTGAGACCGAGGATAGGACTTTGGCTGATGCGATGAAAGGCGCTGATATGTTTTTAGGTCTTTCTAAGCCTGGCGTTGTGACAAAAGAGATGGTTGCGTCGATGAACAAAGAGCCTATCATCTTTGCTTTGGCAAACCCAGTGCCTGAAATCTTCCCAGAGGACGTCGTAGCTGTAAGAGATGACGTTATGATGGGCACAGGCAGAAGCGACTATCCTAACCAAGTAAATAACGTTTTGGGCTTTCCATTTATCTTTAGAGGCGCGCTTGACGTTAGGGCTAAAAAGATCACTGAAAATATGAAAATGGCAGCAGCTAAAGCGCTTGCACAGCTTGCAAAAGAGCCAGTGCCAGCTGAAGTTTTAAAAGCAAGTGGCGTTAGCGAGCTAAAATTTGGCAAAGAGTACATCATCCCAAAACCATTTGACAAGCGCGTACTAACAGCAGTCGCTCCAGCAGTTGCAAAAGCTGCAGTTGAAGATGGCGTAGCGAGAGTAAAAGATTTTGATGTTGAGGCTTATAAAGCTAAACTTGCAAAAGGTTTTTAATCAAATTTAGCCCAAATTTGGGCTAAATTCTCCTCTTGGCATTTTGTAAAAGACAAACCTTGTAAAAACAGTAAATTTAAGGACAAAAAATGCAAAACGTGAAGCTCATCTCACACCCATTGATCGAGCATAAATTAACAATCTTACGTGATAAAAACACCCAGCCTTTTCAGTTTCGCATGCTAGTTGATGAGATCAGCTACCTTATGATCTTTGAGGCGACTAGAAATTTAAAGGTAAAAGATGTCAAAGTCCAAACACCAGTTGCGGTGGCAGACGCAAAAAGGCTCACTACAAAGGTGATGATATGCCCTATTTTAAGGGCTGCTCTTGGCATGCTTGATAGCGTTTTTACCATCATTCCAGACGCGAGTGTTGGCTTTTTGGGCTTTCAGCGAAACGAAGAGACAGCGCAGGCTGAGTTTTTCTACGCAAAGCTTCCAAAAGACGCAAAAGAGCGCATGGCGATCATCATCGACCCTATGTTTGCAACTGGCGGCACGGCGATAGACGCGGTTAAGTTCTTGCGTGAAAAGGGCGTTAAAGAGATCAAATTTATCTCTATAATCGCCGCACCTGAGGGGCTAAAGAGATTTAGTGAAATTTACCCAGACGTCGAGGTCTATACGGCATCGATCGATGAGAAACTAAACGAGAAAAACTACATCGTTCCAGGCCTTGGTGACGCTGGCGATAGAGTTTTCAACACTCTTTAAGGGCTAAATTTGAACAAAAGACTTTTGCCAGCTCTAGTCGCCTTTGTCATTGCTATTATCATCGGTACTTTCTTTTTTTCAAAAGAGGGTGGCGAGGCAAACAAAAACGCTCAAATTTTACTTGAGCAGCTAAACAAAGAGGGACAAAAGAGCCAGAGCCTCGCAGAAAACGGCTCATACACCTCAAAAGATGAGGTCGCGCTTTATATCTATAAATTTAACAAGCTGCCAAAGAATTTTATAACCAAAAAAGAGGCACTTGAACTTGGCTGGGACGCAAAAAGCGGAAATTTATGGCAGATAAGCGGCGGCAAAAGCATCGGTGGAGATAGATTTTCAAACAGAGAAAAGAGGCTGCCTGAGGCTGATGGTAGGAAGTGGTTTGAGTGTGATGTGAATTATAATGGCGGCAGGCGTGGCGCTGAGAGAATTTTATACTCAAACGACGGGCTTATCTACTACACGCCCGATCACTACGAGCATTTTTACCTGCTTTATGAGAAGAGGATGCAATGAAAAGCGTGATCTTAGATGCCAAAAATATGCTCGAAAAAGAGAAGATGCATGAGTATTTTGCGAAGAAATTTGACCTGCCAGAGTACTACGGCAAAAATTTAGACGCACTCTTTGACTGCCTTTGTGAGATAAATGAGCCAACGCTTATAAAGCTAAAAAATGAAAATGCTTTGGATGGTGCCACAAAAGAGAGCTTAACCCAGCTATTTCGCGACGTTTGCAACGAAAATGAGATGGTTAAATTTGAGCTTGTAAAAGATGAAAAATGATATTTGGAAAGATTGATTATCTAAATTTACTCCCATTTCACGTTTTTTTAAAATCAGCCCCACTAAGCTCTCAGATAAAAAAGGCGATCGAGTTTAAAAAGGGCGTGCCAAGCAAACTAAATAGAGCCCTAAATGCCAGAAAGATCGACGCTGCGGTGATCTCAAGCATAGCTAGCAAAAAGGCAAATTTAAAGAAGCTAAATTTTGGAATAGTCGCCAGAAAAGATGTAAAAAGCGTGCTTGTGCGCAAAAACTCAGCCCCAAAGCCAGATCCTGCTTCAGCTAGCTCAAACGCCCTAGCCAAGGTGCTTAAGCTAAATGGCGAGGTGATCATAGGCGACAGGGCGCTAAAGGCATACTTAAGCGAGGGCAAAGAGTGCTTTTATGACCTTGGTAAAATTTGGCACGAAAAGACAAATCTGCCATTTGTTTTTGGTAGATTTTCTTATGTAAAAAATGGCTCGTTTTACAAAAGGCTGGTCGCAAAATTTTTACAAAAAAACGTAAAGATCCCAAACTACATCTTAGCCAAGTACGCTAAAAGCCGTGACATAAGCGAGCAAGATATCAAGTGGTATTTGAAATTTATAAGCTACAAGATCGGTCCAAAAGAGCAAAAATCACTCCGCAAATTTTTTAAAGAGTATAGGTTTTTAAGAGAGGCAGTATTGCAAAACTAGATGAATTTAGAGTTTTATATAAATGTTTAAAGTTGTGATGCAAAAAAATCTTCTAAGATAAGACTTTGCTTTATTTTTTGACAAAATCACAAAAGCATTTTAGAGACAAATTTCATCATATTTAAGATCTGCTCCGCCAAAGTGGCTTTTTGGAGCAGACTAAAGTGCTTAGCGTGTAAATTTATCTCACACTCTCCAGCCAAGTTTTTCTCGTTTTGCCTTCATGTCAGCTACGATATTTTCAGCAAGTGCGACAGGATCAAGATTTACTACCATTTTTGAGCCAAGGATCGGCAATGTACCATTTGCCATAAAATCTTCAACATTTTTTGAGCCTTGAACTGGGGCAAATACGCAGTGGTAAGATGAAATTCCAAGTAGTCTAAAGCCAAGTGCGGCATCTATGCCCTTTTCATTTGACCACTCAGGGCTTGAAAATGCGTATGGCAGGTCTTTGATGTCAGTGCTTAAGTTTTGACTAAGCGCATTAAACATCGCTGAAGCCCTAGCGTTGTCCAAGCACTCGCCCATGTGCCAGATCGGTGGGATCTTATAAGGGGCTAAAAATTCTCTCAAGCTATCGCCGCAGTATTCAAGCGCATTTGCATTGCAAAGTCCTGTTTTTAGTAGTGGAAATGAGGCGCAGCCGTTTGTCATGATTAAGACATTGTTTTTTAGAAGCGTTCTAGCTACGTTTACGACAGCTTTTTCATAGACTACGCGTGGATTTGAGCAGCCGACTAAATTTACAAGTCCAAGTATCTTGCCCTCTTTTATCGCATCAGCGATAACCTGTATTGAGCCAAAAATTTTATTTACATTTTCTAGTGAAAAGCCCATTTTAGCTTCGACTTCGTATTGCGGGATATGCACTGGTATGCCTTTTCTAGCTTCATGGCTCTCAAGTGCTCTATATAAAATTTTCTCTGCGATCTCGTGAATTTCACTCATATTTGAGTGATGATGATCAAAACCTATGTGCTCAGCTCCAGGAAGCCTTGCAGAGTCGCTTGTAGTGATGACTGTCGTTTTAAAGCACCTTGCTACCTCCATAACGGTAGGATAGACATCTTGCACATCAGCTAGCCAAAGATCAAGCGCTCCTGTGCCAACGACAAGCTCTGCGCCAACTGCGTTTGAAAGTGGTATAACGCCGTCGTAGCGATACATAGCCGAAAGTCCGTTGCAACAAACACCATAAAACTGAATGCCTAGCGCACCCTTCTCTTTGGCTAAATTTTGAAATTTCTCGCTCTTGCCAAGCTTAACGACGACACTTACTAAAAGTGGAGAGTGTCCGTGAAGCGCGATATTTACGTAGCCTTTTTTGATAGCGCCTAAATTTATCTTAGAGTCATTTAGCTTTGGCAGACCAAATAGACAATCCATCGCAATAGATGTGCCAAGCGTGCTTGACCAAGCGTAAGCTAGACCTGTGCGGAAAAACTGCTTCATTACATTTCGCCAGTCGCCATCTGTGCCTGTGCTTGTTCTATGAAGGCTCTCTGTAACCTCGTGATAGACGCCTATTGGCAAGATATCAAGCTTTTTCCACACCTCTTGACGCTCTTTTGGAGCAAAGGTCTTTATGGCTTTGTGCTCTTGTGGCAAGGTGCGAGATAGATCTTCAAGTAAGATATCAGCGATCTGTGAGGCAAGCTCGTTTATGCTTTTGCTCTCATCAAGCCCAAAAGCTTTTGCAACTGCACGCACTTTCTCTTCGCCTTCTATTGGGATATTTAGCTTGCCAGTTGCTGCGTTTTTAAGAGCTAGCATGTTTTCTCTGCCTCTTGCGCCGTGAGCCGCAGCACCGCCAGCTACGTGACGGAGTAAATTTCTAGCCACGATGACGTCTGCATCAGCGCCGCACACGCCACGAGTTGCCTTTGATGTTATCTTACATGGTCCCATAAAGCAGATCTTACAGCAAATTCCAGCCATGCCAAATGTGCATTGTGGCTTTTGCTTGTCAAATCTATCAAAAACAGTCTCGATCCCCATATCTTGCATTTTTAGGAGCATTTCGCTAACGGCTGGATCAGGTGTTTCTTCTATTACTTTTTGCTTATTTGGAAAGGTTTTTTTATAAAGTGAGATAGCATTTGAGTAGTCTGTAAATTCTGCCTCGTCTTTGTAGTCATAAAAGCCTTTTTCATTTGGCTTAGCCTCTTTATCAAGTCCGTATTTCTGGATCTTGATGCCTAAAATTTCGTCGTTTGTTTGCATTTTTGCTCCTTATGCAAGTAAATTTTATCTTTTGGATAAGTCTTGGATTATATCATCAAAAATTTTCACAGAGATTGATTTAGGATAAATTTAGTGTAAATTTTAGCTTTGGCTACTATAATTACACACTTAAAATAAAATTCAGGAAAATTTATGACCAGGCGTTATGCTTTACAAATTTTAGGCTCTTTCTTGGCTCTTAGTAGCCAAAAAGCTCTAGCAAGCACTCCAAAGATCGGCGTAAAAATAGGCTTTGTGCCGATAAGCGATCATCTATGCATCATCGCTTCAAAGCTTCATAAAAGTGAAAATTTCATGATAGTGCCTATTAAATTTGCCAGCTGGGTTGATCTAGCTGAGGCGCTTAGGGCAGGGGCGATTGACGGGGCTTTTATGCTAGCTCCACTAGGTCTTATGCTAAGAGCAAATGGCGCAAAGATAAAGACTGTGCTATCAGCTCACAAAAATGGCTCAGCCCTTGTGGCTAGAAGCGACGTGGCCGGTCTTAAGCAGCTTGCTGGCAAAAAGATCGCTGTGCCTTCAAAATTTAGCATGCACTATTTTTTACTTGATACGATCTTAAAGCGTGAAAATATGAGCGCAGATATCATTGAGATGGCGCCACCTGAGATGCCTTTTGCGCTTCTTAGTCATCAGATAGATGCTTACATCGTGGCTGAGCCATTTGGGCAAATGGCGGTAAATTTTAAAGGCAGGGCGAAAAATTTACTCTTTTCAAAAGATATAAAGCCAAACCACATCTGCTGCACACTAAATTTTCAAGAAGAAATTCTCTCAAAGCCTTATTTTAACGAGCTTTTAGATGCTTTTAGAAAAGCAGCAAGCTTTATCACAAAAGATCACGAAAAAAGCGCACTTTTGGGCAATGAGATCTTAAGTCAAAATGCAAATTTATTAAAGCTAGTGCTTGATAAAGAGATCGTAAGCTACGATGATCTAAGCCTAAGGGCAGAGGAGCTAGAGGAGCTAAAAGAATTTCTAATCAGCAAAAATTTAGGCAATCAAAAACTAGCAAATTTAGATATAAACTCATACTTGGAGCAAAGATGAAATACCTTTTTCAAATTCTCGTTTTAGCCCTAGCTTTGCTTATCTGGCAAGCTTTTAGTGGGGACTTAGTACCAAGCGTAAAAGAGGTGGTAGGCGCATTTTTCGAGCTTGCAAAAAGCGGCAAACTGCTTCTTGGCGTCACTGACTCACTCATTAGATACGTCATAGGACTTCTCGTCGGCTCGCTTGTTGCGGTTTTGGTCGGACTTATATTTGGACTTTTTCCTAAATTTGCAAACGCATTTGAGCCACTTATCGGGCTTTTGCGTCCTATTTCGCCGATTGCGTGGATACCTTTGATAGTCCTTGCCTTTGGTATCGGCGATAAACCGACCATTTTCATCATCGCTTATGCGATATTTTTCCCTATGCTGCTTCTTACTATAAATGCCGTAAAAAGCGTGCCAAATGAGCTTGTTTTGGCGGCTCGTGGCTTTGGAGCTAGCAAAATGCAAATAATCACTGGCGTCATCATGCCAGCAAGCCTTTTTAGCATCATCTCAGGGCTAAAGCTAGCAGCGAGCCTTGCTTGGATAAATTTAGTAGTTGGCGAGATGGTGGGAGCGCAAAGCGGGCTAGGATATCTCATAATAGACGCTAGAAACCAGCTTAGGATAGATAGTGTAATGGCGGTGATTTTTGTGATCGGCGTGATAGGCATCGTGATAAATTTCATCTTTTCGCTCATTGAAAGATACGCAGGGGAGAGGCTTGGACGATGATAAAGATAAAAAATTTAACCAAATCTTTTGGGGACGCTAAAATTTTAAAAGGGATAAATTTAGAGATAAAGCAGAATGAATTTTGCGTTTTGCTTGGCGGCAGTGGCTCTGGCAAGACGACACTTTTAAACATCCTAAGCGGCACGAGCGAGCTTAGTAGCGGTGAAATTTCGATGCAAAATAAAATTTATACAAAGAAAATTTCACTAGACAAATCGCGCCAGATCATCACTCAGACCTACTCACTAATGCCATGGCTAAGCGCAAAAGACAACATCAAATTTGCCCTAAAATGCTCTGGTATAAAGGATAAATTTGAACAAGAAAAGAGAGCTAGCAAATTTCTGGAGCTTGTTAGCCTTTCTCATAAGGCCGAGCTCTTCCCACACTCGCTAAGTGGCGGCCAAAAGCAGCGTGTCGCTATAGCAAGGGCGCTTAGCTTAAGCCCTGAGGTGCTGTTTTTAGACGAGCCATTTTCTGCACTTGATCCAATAACAAGGACAAATTTACAAAAAAGCTTAAAGCAGATGTCAAAGACTCAAACCACTATCTTTGTCACGCACGATATTGATGAGGCTCTATTTTTGGCTGATAAGATCGTGATCCTGCACGATGGCGTGATTATAAAAGAGATAATCAATCCAAATTTTGGCGTGCATGATCTAAAGTATTTTGAGCTAAAAGCTAAAATTTTTGACCTCATAAATGGCGAAGATAACGAGGTTGAATACGCTATTTAATAAATTTTAAATATATTTTTAAATTTTAAGCTATTATTAATCTTAGCGTTAAATTTATGTTATAAAGATTTACTACAATTACACACAAAGCAAATCATTTTTGTTATTCCTTTTACTGATTGAGGCCTTGGTTTTTGCCAAGGCTTTTTCTAAATTTTATAAGCTTTATGAGTAGAGTTTATAAAATTTATTTAAAGGAGATGTTATGATAAAGACTTTGAGTTGTGTTGCACTAGCCTCTGCACTTTGTACGGCTGCTTTTGCGATAGGCGGTCCAAGCGGAGCTAAACTTGACTACGCTATAACAGGAGCTATCGGCGAAGTAGTAGTAAATCCATACGACACAGCGCCTCTTACAGCAGTCATCAAAAATGGCGGCTACACACTAAGCAACGCTAAGGTCACTATCGTGCCAAAACAAGGTGGTCAAACTATAAGCTACAAAGTGGCTGACAAGCATCTTCGCACACATGGCGGCATCCCAGTTTTTGGCATGTATCCTGACTATCAAAACACCGTTGAGGTCGAGTACGACAAGAGCTACAAGGGCAAGACTGAGCATATAAAAGAGAGCTATAAAATTTATGCCCCAGCTATCTACCTAGAGAGCGCTGGCACGCCAAATCAAAAGGGAGCGCTATTTGACAAGATCGAGGTTACTAAGCCTGCTAGCGCTAAATTTGCAAACCGCCTTTACTATGTAAATAACTTTGTAAATAAAACAGGCAAGGGCACAAAAGTCGTTTGGAACAACCCAGCTGGCGGTGCGATCGAGTGGAACTACAGCCCAAATAACTTCATCCTTGATACAAAAGGCGAGGTTAGATGGTATCTTGAACCAAGCAAAATTTACGACCTAAAACAGCCATTTCACGCTGGCGTTATGATGGGCTTTAAGCAAAATGACGACGGCGCGATGACTTGGGGTTACGGCCAAAGATACGCAAAATACGACATCATGGGTAGAGAAATTTTCAACCGCGAGCTACCAGCTAGCTACAACGACTTCTCACACTCAATGGACGTAGCACAAAACGGACACTACTTCTTGCGCGTGGCAAATGCCGACTACAAAAGGGCTGATGGCAAAAACGTAAGAACAGTGCGCGACGTCATCGTTGAGCTTGACCGCGACGGCAACGTAGTTGATGACTTTAGACTATATGAAATTTTAGATCCTTACCGCGATATCGTGCTAAAAACACTTGATCAAGGTGCAGTTTGCTTAAACATAGACGCTAAAAAAGCAGGCCACACAGCAAGCTCTGATGAACTTCAGTCTATGGATACACACGATAAATGGGGCGACATAGTTGGCGCTGGTCCAGGACGTAACTGGGCACACGTAAATAGTGTGGATTACGACCCAAGCGATGATAGCATCATCATCTCAAGCCGCCATCAAGACGCAGTTATAAAGATCGGCCGTGATAAACAAGTAAAATGGATCATGGGCGCTCACAAGGGCTGGAGTGATAAATTTAAAGATAAGCTGCTTCAGCCAGTTGATAGCAAAGGCAACAAGATCGTCTGCGAAGATGAGTACTCAAAATGCCCAGGATACGAGAGCGAGAAGGGCGGTTTTGACTGGCAATGGACGCAACATACGGCATTTAGGATAGATAGCAAGTCTAAAAAAGGCGAAATTTATCTAAGTGTCTTTGACAACGGCGACACAAGGGGCATGGAGCAACCAGCCATCGCTGGCATGAAGTACTCTCGCGCGGTCGTTTATAAGATCGATGAGAACAAAAAGACCGTTGAGCAGATCTGGGAGTACGGCAAAGAGCGCGGTAAAGAGTGGTATAGCTCGGTTACTAGCCTTACGCAGTATCAAGATGACCTTGATAGCGTGATGGTCTATTCAGCCGTTGCTGGCATGCAGTTTGACATCGCAAAAGGTCGCCCAGTAGGACTTCCTAGCCCGCACATCGATGAGTTTGAGTGGGGTGCAAAAGAGCCTAGCATCGAGATAAAGATGACAAATGCTATGGGCTATCAGGCGTTTCCATTTAGCTTGCAAAAAGCTTTTGAAAAATAAACCATCCTAATTTTACCCTTTCTCAGTTTCGAGAAAGGGTTTTTTAAATTTAACTTCTAAATTTTAAAGATCAACTGTTGTTGTATTTTCTATATCGATCTTTACAGTCATTGGAGCTGAGAGCTCGCCAGTGTCGTCGTTTAGCACCCTAACTAGCTTGCTTTCATATCTAGTGTAGCCAGCTTGCGCGCCGCCTTGGTCGCTTGAGATACTAAAGCCATCAAGCGAAAGCGAATTTCCGCTTGTGTTGCCGCTTGTAAATTTAAGCACCACATCCTTATCGTCCGTGATATCAAGAATGTCTTGCGCGTTTATGTTTTTGATATGTACGCCTGAGCCGTCACCGCTAATGCCATCGTAGCTTACGCTCTGTCTTGTGTCAAATGAAATTTCTTCTATGTTATTGATCTTAGCGTCGAGCTCGCCGTTAGCAAGTGCTCTAAAGTCGATAGTCTCAGCCTGCCCTTGCGTGGCAAGCTTTAGCGTGTCATAGCCTTCACCGCCATCAACTACGCCATTAAAGTTGTTCGCGCTCATTATTATCGTGTCGTCACCACTTCCGCCATTTATATGGTAGGTGCCTTGCTTGCTGATGGTTATTATCTCGTCATTGCCAGCTCCACCATCGATATTTAAATTTTGCCTTACATGTGTATAGTAGCTAGTTACCGGTCCTGCTGATAAAACATCATCGCCATCACCTAAATATATGGTAGCATTTGTGCCGCCAGCTCTATCTGAGATAAAGACTTCATCATTGCCGCCAGCTAGATCGATAAGGTTGTTTCCTGCTGCGTTTATAAAACTTACATAATCAGCATTGTCGCTTCCAAGCACGGTATTGTCAGCTTGTGAGATGAAAGAGTCATCTTTGTCGTTTATCCCCCACGCTGACCCCGCGTCTGAATACGACCTACCGCCTATTTTTACCTCTATGCTAGATGAGTGGCTGCCGTCTACTACATTGTGACCAGACACTGCGTAAAGGCCGGCATTTAGCCTGCTTCCGCCAGATAAGATGGTGTTATCTCCGCTTGTAGCATCGCTCTCGATAGAGGCACGAAATGTAGGGTCATTTGTCTCAAAGCTTATGATGTTGTTGCCTGAAGCGTTGCCAAGTGCTACGGTGTCATCGACCGTAATCTCACTAGGCGCTCTTTCATCGCCACCACCTAAGACGACGTTGTTGCCTGATGAGCCACCTAATAGTGCAAATTCCCTTCCGCCTATCCTTAGATCTACTAGGTTATCGTTGGTTGTGTTTTTTATATCCATCCAGTCAAGGTGATTAGTCGCGACTGCCTTGTTTGTCTTGTCTAAAAAGCCATCTGGCATTTTTTTATAGCTCCATGAGTACTCTTTGGTAAAAGTTTCGTTATCGTATGTTGCGTTTTTAGCTATCTCGATCTTAGCTTTTGCCTCATCAACCCTTGCTTTTACGATATTTGTTATATCTAGCTCTGTGGCTGCAAATTTGGCAAATATCTCTTTATCAACGTGTAAAATTTCTATCTCATCAGGTCTTGCTGTGCCGCTTGCACCAGCATCTGCGTAGCCTGATACAGAGCTCACGCTTGGCGCTTCAGCTCTTGATATGTCGCTTAGATTTTGAAAATTTGCATTTATGTTTGAGTAGTGACCACCTTGAGCAAAGCTAGCTGCTCCAAGACTAACGCCACCATCACTAGCGTTACCGCCAGCTTGGTTACCACCACCAGCTGCTGTCTCTTCTAAATTTGTTAAATTTTCACCTTTTAAGATGGCTTGTTGCAAGCTAGCGATCTCGTCGTTACCGCTACTTTGTGCGCTAGAGCTATCATCTGCGAAATTTGTAAGATCGACACGCTTTCCAGTAAAAACTTTGTCCGAGCCACCAACTTTGGCAACTTCAACTTTAAAATTTGCATCATCTGAGATGATAGTATCATTTTGAAAGAGTATATCGCTTACATTTAGCGCTCTCTCCTCTTTTGTTAGGTTATTTACAACCCTTGCATTTTTGTCTGAAACACTTTTAACCACGCCTATAATACTTGCCATAAATTCCCCTTTTTATGTAGTTTTATATTCTAAGTTTGATTATATCCCTTTGAAAATATGTCACAATTGTACTAGAGTACAATATAACGTTATATTATAAAATGTCACAAATAGCTTCTTGAATAGATATAAAATGCGTAGTATTAGGGATATACTTTGAAAGATATAGCAAAATTAACAAAATAAAAAAGCAACAAAGTGTTGTAATATGAGGTAAATTTTTCTAAAAATAAAATTTAAATTTTAAAATTTATAAACTCAAAGCCTCTCGCATAGAAATTTCTATCTTTTTCTCATCAAGGCTGCCATTATAAAATAAATTTAACGCTAAAACCGCTTGGTACAAGAGCATATCAGCTCCGTCTTTGCATGCTAAATTTTGCCTTTTTGCCTCTTTTAAAAATGGCGTCTCTTTGCCATATATCACATCAAATGCAAATTTAGCGCTTTTTAAAATGCCATCTAAAATCTCTTTTGGTGCTGGCAAAAGATCATCTTTTAGCCCTGCTGAGGTCGAATTTACCACTAGATCAAATTTGTGCTCTTTATAGTCATCCCAGCTAAAGCACTCATAGTGATCTTTAAATTTATCAAGTCTTGCCTTGCTTCTATTTAGTATGCAAACATCTATGTTTTGTGATTTAAGTGCGTAGGCTAGGGCATTTGCGGTGCCTCCAGCTCCAAGGATGATGGCGCTTTTTGCCTCTTTGAAATTTGATATCGCTTTTAAAAAGCCAGGTGCGTCAGTGTTGTAGGCATAAATTTTCTCATTTTTTAGCACTAAAGTGTTTGCAGAGCCTATTTTACGTGCTGCCTCTGAGGCGTCGTCGGCTAAATTTAGAGCAAATTCTTTATGCGGGAGCGTGACATTTGCGCCGTTTAGTTTTAGGGATTTAAATTTATTGATTAGCTCATTGCCATCTTTTAGCAAAACCCTAGTATATAGGGCATCAAGAGCTAGATCGGCAATGGCTTTGTTGTGTAGTCTTGGAGATACCGAGTGAGCTATCGGATCTCCAAAAACTGCGAAGGTTTTCATTTTGCTCTAAAGACAAAAGCGTCTTTATTGACATCTTTTCTTATGTCATTTACGGCTTTTTGTAGCCCTTTTTCATCAAATGGACCAACTAAAATTTTAGTTAGCTCGCCAGCTTTTATAGTTTTGTAGCTATAACCTTTAGCTGCTATTTTTTTCATATAGTCGGCATTTGGGTTAAATTTGCTAGTTGCAAATACTTGAACATAAGAGCCTTTTGCGACGCTCTCAGCCTTTGCTGGAGCTTCAGCTTTTTTCTCAGCTTTTTCTGCTTTTGCAGGAGTTTCAGCCTTTTTCTCTACCTTTGTTTCAGGTTTTTTCTCAGCTTTAGTTTCAGCTTTCTTCTCTGCTTTTGCCTCAGTTTTGGCTGGCTTTGCTTCAGCTTTTTTCTCTGCTTTAGCTTCGCTTTTTGTTTCAGCTTTTTTAGCTGGAGCTTCTACCTTTGTCTCAGCTTTTTTAGGTGCTTCAGCTGGATGCTCGACAGCTTTTACTATCTCTTTTGGCTCTTCAGTTTTAGGAGCTGATTTTGCACCTTCTTTATCTTTTAGCTTTTTGATCATATCTTCAAAATCATCTTGTTGCTTATTTTCAGGAACGATAGGCACTTGCTCGAAAAGTTGAGTATCGCCTTTTTTAACATCTGAATTTGTATCTTGTGCAGGCACCTGAGTATCGACTGGCTGCTCTGCTGGCACTGGAGGCAGAACTAGTCTTGAGTCAGCTTCGTTTTGTGCTTGTGTTGAGTCGCCTGAGTTTATAAGCTTCATGGCTACGATGATGATTAAAAATAGTATAACAAGAGCTGCTATAAACATAAGAAGTTTCTTTAGTTTTGCGCCCTTTGCCTCATCATCTTTTTCTAAAAGTATATCTTTTAACTCTTCGTTTTCCATTATCTCTCCTTACATATATTTTGACCAACTTGCCCCGCGCTCTTTTTGATAGAGGTTATATGGCAAAGTTAGGATGTTAAATTCTTTTGGCATATCTTGATTTGGGAACATTCTCCACTCTTTGGCTAACTTTTGCGAGAGCTTTGCGCTTAGCATATTTGCAAGCGTGCAAGCTTCATTTAGCGTAGTGTGACCTTTATGCACATAAAGGTGTAAATGTCCTGGGGTCTTGGTCTCGTAGGCTGTGAAATTTATAAAGCCTTCTTCTCTTAAAAGAAGCTGCGCTCTATGCCAAAACCTATCTGGAGTTCTGCCGTTGTAGTCAAAGACTATGTTTTCGACCTTGTCGCTTGCATTGATTAGCGAGTGGGCGATTATAGCTTTGCCATCCTCATGCTCTTTCATGACACTATAAGTTAGTGGTTCGTTGATCTTTTCAAATTTATCAAAGAAAATTTTGCCCTTATACTCTATCTTATTGACGATCGTGTCACGTTTGATGTAGTAGTGGGTCGTTATTATCTTTATAAGAGATGTATCAATACTTTGCATCAAAATGTCGCTTTATCGTAGATTATAAATTTATGAGCTAGCTCTTTTAACTCGCCCTTGATCTTCTCTTGTAAAGATGCGTTGTTGATGTCGCTTAGCACGTCGGCGATCTTGTTTGCTATTAGCTCAAACTCAGCCTCTTTCATGCCACGAGCTGTTAGAGCTGGGCTGCCTACACGTATGCCACTTGTGATAAACGGACTTCTTGACTCGCCTGGAACTGTATTTTTATTTACAGTTATACCAGCATTTCCTAAAGCGATATCTGCGTCTTTTCCGCTAAATTCGCGGTTTAGAAAGCTCATTAGGATTAGGTGGTTATCAGTGCCGCCACTCACTAGCTCAAAGCCTCTACTTATTAGCACTTCGCCAAGTTTTTTAGCGTTTGCTTTTACTTGTTTAGCGTAAATTTTCCACTCAGGGCTAAGGTTGTGCTTAAAGCCAACTGCCTTTGCAGCGATGACATGAACTAGTGGTCCGCCCTGGATGCCCGGGAAGATAGAAGAATTTATCTTTTTAGCGTACTCTTCGTTGTTTGTCATGATGATACCGCCTCTTGGGCCTCTTAGAGTTTTATGCGTAGTTGAGCTTACGACGTCGCAGTGTGGGAAAGGATTTTGATGCTCGCCAGCTACGACTAGGCCAGCGATGTGAGCAACGTCTGCAAAGAGTATCGCGCCAACAGCGTCAGCTATCTCTCTAAATTTCTTAAACTCGATCTCTCTTGTGTATGCGCTAGCGCCACAAACGATCATTTTTGGTTTTACTATCTTTGCGATATCCATAACTCTATCGTAGTTTATGCGACCATCAAGCTCGACGCCGTAAAAGAAACTCTCATACATCTTGCCAGAACTGCTTACCTTTGCGCCGTGAGTTAGGTGCCCGCCGTGGCTTAGATCCATGCCTAAAATTTTATCGCCTGGGTTAAGCAAAGCTCCATAAACGCCTTGGTTTGCCTGTGAGCCTGAGTTTGGTTGAACGTTTGCAAATTCGCATCCAAAAAGCTCTTTGCATCTATCGATCGCGATTTGCTCGATCTCATCTACAAATTCGCAGCCACCATAATATCTCTTTCCAGGATAGCCTTCGGCATATTTGTTTGTTAGGATTGAACCCATTACTTCCATGACTTCTGGATATGTGAAATTTTCGCTAGCGATCATCTCAAGGTGGTCACACTGGCGTTTTAACTCTAAATTTACTAGGTCGTAAATATCTTTATCATAGCTTTGCAAACTCATTTTTCGTTCTCCTTTGTCTCAGTTTTTAGTGGCCTCATCGCTGGGAAGAGGACAACGTCGCGTATTGATTTTTTATCTGTTAAAAGCATGACAAGCCTATCGATGCCTATGCCTTCGCCTGCAACTGGTGGCATGCCGTATCCTAGGGCTTTTACATAGTCCTCGTCCATCTCATGTGCCTCGTCATCGCCTGCGTTTTTAGCATCGATCTGCGCTTTAAAGCGGTTGTATTGATCGATCGGATCATTTAGCTCGTTAAAGCCATTTGCCAGCTCTCTACCAGCGATAAATAGCTCAAATCTCTCTGCCACGTCAGGATTTGTGTCGCTTCTTCTTGAAAGTGGGCTTATAGAGATCGGATAGTCGATGACAAAAGTTGGGTGTATTAGCTTGCTCTCTACGTAGTTATCGAAGAGTTCAGCCTGCAAGTGGCCAAGATCAAGCTTCTCGTTTGCTTCAAAGCCATCAGCTCTTAGTTTTGTTAAAATTTTATCCTTATCATTTACCACATCTTCGGCAAGTCCGCCTATCTCAACTAAGGCTTTTTTATAGCTTATGCGTTTAAATGGCTTGCTAAAATCAATCTCCATGCCATCAAAATTTATCACTTTCTCCATGCCAAGTTTTTCTAAAATGACATTAAATAGATCCTCTGTGATGCCCATTAGATCGTGGTAGTTATGGTATGCCCAGTAAAACTCGATACTTGTAAATTCAGGGTTGTGGGTTAGGTCCATACCCTCATTTCTGAAGTTTCTATTCATCTCATAAACAGCCTCAAAACCGCCAACTACAAGACGTTTTAGATATAGCTCAGGTGCGATCCTTAGGTATCTCTCAACTCCAAGAGCGTTGTGAAATGTCACAAATGGTTTTGCATTTGCGCCGCCAGCTATTGGGTGAAGCATCGGAGTTTCAACCTCTAAAAAGCCCTTTTCTTCAAAAAATCTTCTAATCGTGCTTATAATCACCGAGCGCTTTTTAAAGTCAGCCCTAACTTCAGGGTTCATTATCATATCAAGATATCTTTGGCGGTATCTTGTCTCAACATCAACTAGCCCGTGGTACTTCTCAGGAAGCGGACTTATTGATTTTGTAGCTAAGCTAAGCTCATTTACATGCATTGAAAATTCGCCAGTTTTTGTTATAAAAGCGTAGCCTCTAACATAGACGATATCGCCTATTTCTACATATTTCTTAACGATTTTAAACCACTCTGGATCAAGCGTCTTGTTGCTAAAGTAAATTTGTAAATTTCCATTTTCGTCTTCGATGTTTGCAAAGACCGCTTTACCAGCGTCACGGATCAGCTTTATCCTACCTGCAAGGCCAACTAGCTGCCCCTCTGCTTTTTTCTCTTCTGTATCTTTTATATAGTTAAATTTAAGTCTAAATTTAGAGATATTCATATCTCTTCTAAGAAAATGTGGATATGGATTTATGCCTAAATTTCTAAGCTCATCTATGCTTTCTAATCTTTGAATTTCGTGTTGGTTGTCAAATATCACCTTACTTTCCCTTTATATTATTTTTTGAACATTTTTCGCAAATTCCATAAAGCTGCATCATGTGACCAGTTAGTTTAAAGCCATGCTCTTTTGCGATGCTTATCTGCCTTTTTTCTATCATAGGATCTTCAAACTCTATGATAAGGCCGCACTTTCTGCATATCATGTGGTCGTGGTGTGGCTTTGTGGCAAGCTCAAATTTCTTGCCTTGTGAGCCAAAGCTGATTGATGTTACCATCTCTGATTCTTCTAGTAAATTTAGCGTCCTATAAACAGTTGCTATGCCGATATTTAGCTCAGGATAGGTCTCTTTTATAAAAAGATATAGCCTCTCTGGCGTAAAGTGTTCGTCGTTGTTATAAAGCGTTTTTAGTAAAATTTCACGTTGTTTTGTATATTTTAAACCGTTGTCGCGAAGAACTCTTTTAAATTTCTCAAGCAAGGCATCGTATTCTAAATTTTCTATCATCTTTATTCCCCTTTGGTGACATTTGTGTCGGTGTTTGTGCTTGCATTTGCATCCATTGATATAAATGCATCACTCTTGTTTGTATCCTTTGGTCTTACTACCATCTCATCTAGCTCATTTTTGATGTTTTTTACATCGATATTTGTTATCCATCTACCAGTTTCAAGTAGGAGCGGATAGACCTTGCTGTTTGTGAAGTATGGCTCGATCATTTTATTTAGCGAAGTGCCTGACATTACGGCGACGACTGCAGAAAATGTGAGGAAAATTTTGCCACTTCCCATGACAAATCCACCAAGTCTATCTAAAAAGCCAAGTCCGCTTACTGAGACTATCTTTGATAAAAATTTGCCAACTAGCAGACAAACTAGCCAAAAGACCAGCCAAAGTCCGATAAATGCGACAAATTGTAAAAATGAAGGATTTTCAAATTTATAGATGTTTTTGCTTATGAAGCTCTCAGCTACATCTGAAAATCTACTAGCGACAACTAGGCCACCAATAAGTCCAATAAGCCCAAATGCCTCTTTTATAAGCCCGTTTATTATGCCTTTTACGCCAAGTATCAGGACAAGGGCGATGACGATAATGTCAAACCAAGTTACTAAATCCATCATACAGTTCCTATTAAATTTTGAAGTTCTTGCTGGCTAGTTGAGTAGGCTAGCGCGTTTTCTTTTGTGATCAAGCCCTCTTTTAGTGCTTTCATCAGCGCTTGAGTCTGCGTGCTCATGCCAGTTTGTTGCTGATTTAGCTGCATTTGAGAGTAAATTTGATGCACTTTGTTTTCGCGTATCAAGTTTGATATCGCCATATTATTTATCAAAATTTCATGCACAGCGCACCTTCCGCCGCCTATTTTTGGTATCAGACTTTGTGAGATGACAGCAGTTAGCGAAACGCTAAGCATATTTCTTACTTGAAGCTGCTCGCTTCCATCAAAGCTATCAACGATCCTGTTTATAGTTTGTATAGCTGAGTTTGTGTGAAGAGTGCCAAAGACTAGGTGTCCAGTCTCAGCTGCTGTAATAGCCGTAGAGATCGTCTCTCTATCCCTCATCTCGCCCACAAGTATGATATCTGGGTCTTCGCGAAGTGCAAATTTTAGCGCCTTCGAGTAAGAGTGTGTGTCGGTGCCGATATTTCTATGTGAAAATAGGGCTTTTTTGTTGTTATGCACAAACTCGACTGGGTCCTCAACGGTGATGATGTGCTTTCTATAATTTAAATTTATCTCATTAAGCATCGCAGCAAGCGTTGTTGATTTACCACTGCCTGTTGGTCCAGTAACCAGAATAAGGCCCTTTTCTCGTTTGGTGATATATTTAAAAATTTGTGGTGCTTTTAGATCATCAAGCGAAGGGATATCGATAGGTATGATACGAAAAGCTGCCGCTAGATCGCCATTCATCGTGTAGTAGTAGTTACCACGAAAGCGACCGATATTTGGAAGCTCTATGGCAAAGTCAAGCTCTTTATTGTTTTCAAGTTCGCTCTTTTGGGCATCTGTGATTAGAGCGTAGCATAAATTTTCTATATCTTTGCCGCTTAGCACGCCAAATTCAAGCGGCCTTAAAGTGCCATCTATCCTTATCTGAGGTTCAGACCTTGAGACTAGGTGGAGGTCACTGGCTTTATTGAAAACAACGGTTTTTAGAAGCGTTTGGATGTCACCAGAGAGATTGCTCTCTGATGCTTTGGTTTGGACATCCGAGCTTTGCGCTCTTAGTTGTTCGATTAGATCCATATTTTACTCTATGATCTTTGGCACGGCAAAGAAGTGTCCCTCGCGTGAAGGGGCGTGCTTTAAAATTTCATCGACAACGTTACTTAAATGTGGCTCATCTTCTCTTAATGGAGTGCCACCTTTTATAGAGCTGACTACGGCCTCATCGCTGCTTAGATCGAGCTCGTTTAAAACATCGACAAAAGATACGATTTCACTTAATTGCTTCTTGATCTCTTCTCTTTTTTCATCATTAATTTGTAATGCGGAGAGTTTTTCTAATTTATTTAAAAGAGTGTCGTCTATTTGCATTATTAAGCAACCTTTTAATTGATTTTGAGGCATTATATCACATTCAAGCTTTAATTTTGGGCTACTTTTAATTTAATTATGCTAAAATCTGCGAATTAAAATTTTTCAAAAGCAAGGAAAAACGTTGGCTATAAAAGAAGACTTAACCGAGATAAAAAAAGAGATCGACGCCCAAGAGCAGTTTCTTGAGAGTATGATAAAGGGAGAGCGTTTTTTTAGGAAATACAAAACTTTGCTGATCGTGCTATGCGTGGCAGCTATCGTCGCACTCATTGGATTTTACGCTAGTAAGGTTTTAAACGACAACAGAGTTGAGGAGGCAAATTTAGCCTATTCAAAGCTTATCTTAAATCCAAATGACGCAAGCGCTTTAAATGTTTTAAAGGAGAAAGAGCCAAATATGTATGCACTTTTTTCACTTGGGCAGATGCTTGATAAAAATGATACAAAAGGCATTAGCGAGCTTGCAAATTTAAAGGTAAATCCGATCGTAAAAGATATCATCCTTTCACAAACTGGTGATGCAAATGCTGAAATTTTAAAAGAATATAACGCACTTTTAAAAGGTTTTGAGCTTTTAAAAGAAAACAAGATCAAAGAGGCAAACGACGAATTTAACAAGATCGCACTTGACTCACAACTACAAACTTTAGTTAAAAATTTAAAACACTATCAGGGAATAAAATAATGAAAAAACTTACACTATTCTTGGCTTTTGCCTTGGCTTTAGTTCTAAGCGGATGCGGCACAAAAAGACAATATTTTGAGCCTGCGCAAACTTCTGGTGAGATATCTTTGTCAAAAGATCTTCCTTCTTACATCAAATCAGCAAATGCAAATGGCGCAACGCTGGATAATGGCAACATCATCACTAAAAATGGGCTAAACAAAAGCGTTACTTTGCCTGAAAATTTCAACTTCTTAAACGAAAACAACGGCTTTGTCATCTCGGCTAGTATAAATGGAGACCTAAACGTGACTGATCCTAGTGGCCACAGCGTTTATAGCGGTAAATTTCCAACTGCGATCGTAGCAGCTTCGCTTGATCAAAACCAACTTGCAGCTATCAGCGCATCAAACCACATCTATCTAATCGATATCAACACAGCTACGACACTAATGGAGTATAGCTCATCTGACATCGCAGCGGTTGATTCAAGAGTTGTGGCACCTTACTTTATGAGCTCACTCATCGTCTATCCAGCGCTTGATGGTAAAATTTACATCGTACAAAAAGAGACTGGTAGAATTTTACGCGACGTTGTCGTAAGCTCTGAAAATTTCTTTAACAACATCATATTTTTAGGCGTTGAGGGCGATAATCTAATCGCAGCAACAGCTAAAAAACTAATCGTCATCAACCCAAGCCAGACAGTTTATTATGACGGTGAGATCAAAGACGTGCTAGTTCATAACGATGAAATTTACATCTTTAAAAAAGATGGCACGATAGTAAGAACAGACCTCATGCTAAAAGAGCAAAATAAGGTAAATTTCAAATTTGCTATCTTCTCAGCGGCTACTATCATCAACAATAAGCTCTATGTCATCGAAAAAACAGGCTATGTTATAAAGACAAATTTAGACCTTAGTGGAGCTGAAATTTATGAATTTAGCGATGAGATAAAAGATAAAAGCTTCATGGGAAATGGCGCATTTTACTACGATAACGAGTATGTTAATCTGGGACAATGAACCAAAAAATTTGGGAGCTTTTTGAAGCTAAAAAGATCTTGCTAAGGGATCTAAAAAGGCTTGAGCTTAGCGAATTTACCAAGAAACGCTCGCTTGAGGCGTTTTTTGGTGTTGATACAAAAAATTTCTACGAGATCGTTTTTTTAAGAAGTGCAAAGAGTAGGCTTTTGCTCAAAGAAGCCGGTGAGATAAATGAAATTTGCGCTAAATTTGAAGAGAAATTTCAAACTAAGATCAAAAAACGTGTTATTTTTTACAACTCTCAAATTTGCTCAAAATCTCTAAACTACTTTAAAGAAGAAGGTTGGAGCTGTTATGATTTTGTGTGATATCGGCAACACCAACGCCTCTTTTTTGCAAAATGGCAAGATCACACACATAAAAGTTAGTGAATTTAAAAACTACAAGCCAGACGAAAAGGTCTATTATATCTGTGTAAATGAAGAAATTTTGCGGATGATAGATAAGGATGAAATGTTTGTAAATTTGGAGCCTTACTTTGAGATAGACACGATCTATCAAGGTCTAGGCGTAGATAGAAAAGCGGGTTGTTATATGATAAATGATGGCGTTATAGTAGATGCTGGAAGTGCTATTACTGTCGATATAATGGCAAACTCACTTCATCTTGGCGGCTACATCTTGCCAGGCATCGCAACTATGTTAAATACCTATAAAAGCATCTCTCCACGCCTTGATGTGACACTAAATTCGCAAATAGACATCGATGCGTTGCCTCAAAAGACGAGCGACGCTGTGAGCTATGGCATCATAAAGCCCATTATCACGCTCATTTCAAAGCTTGCAGGCAGCAAAAAAGTATATTTTACTGGCGGAGATGGTGACTTTTTATCTAAATTTTTTAAAAATGCCATTTGCGACAAGATGCTGATCTTTCGTGCCATGCAAAAAATAATCGACGAGAAAAAGGAAATTTTAAAATGATAACAGTAGCCTTGCCAAAGGGCAGGATCGCAGAAGATACACTTGAAATTTTTAGAAAAATTTTTGGTTCTAGCTTTATGTTTGAGGATAGAAAGCTTATCCTTGAAGAGGGAAATTTTAGATTTTTAATGGTTCGCAACCAAGATATACCAACATACGTCACCGAAGGCGCTGCAGATATCGGCGTGGTCGGCCTTGATGTGCTTGAAGAGCATAAGCCAAATGTGGTGAGGCTGCTTGATCTACAAATAGGCAAGTGCAAGGTCTGCATCGGCATAAAAAACGAAGATGAGCTTGATTTTTCAAGGTCTGAGCTAAAGATCGCTACAAAAATGCCAAATATCACGCGAAACTATTTTGCCAAGCTTGCAGTTGGCGTCAAGATCATCAAGCTTTATGGCTCGATCGAGCTAGCACCGCTTGTTGGGCTAAGTGACGCGATCGTCGATGTGGTCGAGACTGGCTCAACCATGAAGCAAAATGGGCTAAAAGTGGCTGGCGATATCATGCAAAGCTCAGCCTATCTGATCGCAAATAAAAATAGTTTTATCATCAAAAAAGATGAAATTTTGGAGCTTTATCAAAAGATAAAAGATGAAATTTCAAAGTAAAAATTTGAAAAAAAGCAAATAGCACAAATAAAGGAAAAATGGTTAAGGTAAAACATTGTTGCTCTCAAATGAAAGAGGCAACGAAATTAAATTGCAAGATTCATAACAATATTTATGATTGCCCAGACGTGCTTATCTCGTATTATCCTAAATTTGATGAATATGGAATTATTATTCACGATGGTGGCACAAGTAGTATTTCAATTAAATTTTGCCCTTTTTGTGGTACAAAATTACCAAAATCAAAACGAGATAAATGGTTTGACAAAATGGAAAAATTAGGAATAGATATTGATAATGATGAAATTCCTAAAGTATATTTAAATTATGGTTGGTGGTTGAAGA
>NZ_POYX01000057.1:0-6066 GCF_002913865.1 Campylobacter concisus | reverse complement strand
TGGCCTTGAAATTTATCAAATCCAAGACCAAGCAAAAACTCAAGCGTTCTTTTATCATCGATATTTTTTATAGTTGTATTTAGTCCAAATTTATCAGCCACAAACCTTATCATATTTATGCTCTCAAGCGCCTCTTTTGAGCTGAAGATATGTTTGCAGAATTTATTATCTATGTTGAAGCGATTTGTCTTTAGCATACCAAGAGCTTCAATCGAGCTTGAGTATGATGCAAAGTCATCAAGCGAGAAGTGTATGCCAAGCTCTTTATACTTTCTAACATAAATTTCTAAAACTTCTAAATTTGTAGCCGTTGCAGCGTCGATAACGTCGATGATAAGCCCAGTTGGATCAAGGCTTTTATCCTCATCAAAGATCGCCTTAAATTTCTGCCAAAACTCCTGCGTAAAGAGCTTTTTAACGCTTAAATTTACGCGAACCTTTGCGCTTATGCCATTTTCTAGCCACATTTTTCTAGCTAAAAGCGCTTCTTTTATCGTAAATAAAGCGATATTGCTAGATGCGCTACTTGTCCTTATAAGTGGTAAAAAGTCGCTTGGGTAGATGATCTCGCCATCTTTTCTCCATCTAATAAGCGCTTCAAAACTTAAAGTCTCGCCCGTGCTAAAGCTGATCTCTGGCTGAAATTCTAAAAACATCTCTCCAGCGTCAAGCGCTTTTAAAATTTTTGAGCCATCTTCGTACTGGCTCTTAAAATAGACATCTTTTTTCGCATCAAATGTATAGCTTCTGTTTTTGCCACTTATCTTGGCTTGATACATCGCCCAGTCGGCTCTTTGTAGCACATCATCAGCCCCAAGCTCACTATCGGCCAAGGCTATGCCTATGCTAGCGCTTGCTTTTAGTTTTAGCTCATCTATCTTTACTTCATCTGAAGCTAGCCTTATCATATTTTGCGCTATCTCATAGACTTCACCTAAATTTTCGTAGTTTATGACGCCTACAAACTCATCTCCGCCTATCCTTGCAAAGATATTTTTGCCATTAAACATAGCGCCTATTTTTTCAGAGATAGCTACTAAAAATTTATCGCCTATTTGGTGGCCGAAGTTGTCGTTTATACCCTTAAAATCATCAATATCAAGGTAGATGACGGCTATTTTTTGTTCATTTTTTTGTATGAGAGAATTTAGCTTGTTGTAGAGTAAAAATCTATTTGGTAGCTTTGTGAGCGGATCGTGATATGCGATAAATTCTAGATATTTCTCATTTTGAGCTTCGTTATTTGCAAGCATTGCGAGCATGATGTAGCCAGTTCTTTTCTCGCTCGCATCAATAAGTGGTAAAATTTCTATGACTTCAAGCTTGCTCTTATTTTTATTATTTTCACTCCAAACCTTACCACTCCATGAGCCACCGCTGTTTATAGTGTCTATGATCTGGTGCTTTATATCGCTTAAGCCTTGCTTTATAAAGGTGATATCTTTTAGATATACACTATCTTTTGAGCCCGAACTTTCAAAAAATGTATCATTTGCATCAATGACCTTTAGCTCCTCATCAAGCAAGATGACCTCTTCTTTGCTAAATGAGAAAATTTTTGCAAGTAGGTCTTGACAGACAAAGAAGCTATCTTCTAGGCTAAGGTCTTTTAGTGTGCCTTTTATCAAGCTTACTTCGCCAAATTCATCGTATTCAAGTGCTTTTGCTCTTAGTCTAAAGTGTAGAATTTCTTTATCTATGCTATAAAGTTTGATATCTTTAATGTATGTTTGAGCGTCTCTTATACTCTCAAAAAAGCTATAAAAGCTATCAAATTCATCAACAAAGACCGACTTTGCCTGCTCGAAATTTAGAGTGCTTTGCGTGCCAAGAACCTTGCTTAGCTCGTCTGAGATATTAAGCATGTCGCTTCTTTTATCCCAAGTAAAGACATTTGCCTCACTCGCCCAAAGCAGCGCCTTGCTCTCTTTGCTTTGTTTTTCAAATCTCTCTTGAAGCTTTAGCATATCGCTAAGATCGGTAAATGAGTAGATTATCTTTTGCTCGTCTGCATCGATAAATTTAGCCTTTATCTTAAATGGAATTTTCTTGCCATAAGCGTTTGTCATATTTGCTATGAAATTTAGCTCTTCATTTTTAAAGCTTGCTTGCAAAAAGGCTTTTTTGCTTGCTAGCACGGCAGCTTTAAAGCTATCAAAGTCTTCGCTTGCAATGATATCTTCTAAATTTATGAGACCTTGGCTTTGGACATTAAAAATCCTCTCGACATTGTTTGTGCTTTGGATGATCAAAAATGGCTCTTTTGCTGAAGCGATAGCGATAACATTTGGCGATAAAAAGACGTAGCTTTTGATGATATCATCATTTCTTTGCGTCATCTTTTCTTGAGTGATATCCTTTATAAGTATGAAATTTAGCCTAGTGTTTTCTAGCTCAAAGCTACTTTGGGTTACTAAAACATCGATGATTTCACCATTTTTACGCCTTAGCTTAGCCTCGTATGATAGATTATTATTGATAGCATTTTTTCTATCTTCTGCTAAATTCTTAGATTCATCTTCAAGAAGTTCTTTTATATTTAGATCCGCGACGTCATCTTTTTTGTAGCCTAGTTTTTCTAAAAGAGCGTTGCTAATGTCCGTGATGACGCCAGTATAAGCGTCAAAGACCACGATCTTTAAAAAGCTCTTTTCAAAGACATAGCCAAATCTACTCTCGTAGCTTTGTGCTGTCTCGTAAGCTTTATCTCTATCTTCGTAGAGTTTTTTGATGCTGTTATTTAGCAAGATAAATTCTTTTACGTCAAAGTCCTCATCAGTTGGCTTGCTTTTATCTGTCGCAAAAAGAGCGATCCTAGTAAATGGAGAGAGAATTTTGTCTTTTATATATGAGTTGTCGCGTAGCCAAAGTATGCTAAATGTTACAAAGCAGAAGAACGAAAGCACGACTAGAACTAGCTGGATAAAGATCTGAAGCTGCCTACTAGAGCCTGTTATGACAAATAGTTTTTGCTCTTCTAGGTAGCTGATTTTGTAAAAATTCATATCCTTTAGCATAAAAATGATCTTGTCACTTTTAAACTCGCCACCTTGTGAGATGTATTTATTAAAGTCCTCTTTTATAAATTTTTTATAAAACTCATCTCTTGAGAGGTTGCCGTCTTTATCAACCAAAAAGACGTATGCGCCAAAATTTTTGTTATAACTTGTATCAACTCTGTTTTTTAAAAAATTTTGACTTAGTTGAACAAGAATTTTATTGCCATTTTTTAGCCCATAAGCTATGTAGATATCTTTAAAGCGTCTATTTTTATAAAATCTATCAGAGAGCCTAAACTCGCCTGCTTTGATATCTGAAAACCACGAGATATCGTAGTTGTGTAACTCAAAAGCGCCCTCAAATTTACGCTCATAAAGCAAGGAGTTGTCTTTTGCTATCACGTAAAAAGCGGTGTAAAATTTACTTACAACAGTATCTTCATAAAATGGCTCTACGCCGTTTGCTATGAGTCTTGCCTTTGTGGTGATATTGTCTTTTACCTCTACAAATGTATTGACGATATTGTTTCTAGTGATAAAATTTAGTGTTGAAATTTCATATTTTATATCGTTTATGCCAGCAAATATGACAAAAAGTGCAAGAAAGATGAAGGCAAAAAGAAGTAGTGCTATCTTTACATAGAACCTCTTAAAAATCTGCAAAACTGGTTTAGCGCTATTTTTTTGCATTAAATTTAAGCCTCGCTTTTTAAAACTAGCCATGATTTTAACGCAAATTTACTTTTTTTAGCTTATAAAATGCCTTTTTGTTTAAATTTAAAGAGATCACAGGGCTTTTGCCCCGTGAGTTAGTAGATCCAAGTAACTACTTCGGCTCTTTGTCTGCGTAGTTTTTCAGGTTGTGGGTTTAGGCGGTAGCCAAATGGCACTACGATAGCCACTCTTTTTTCGCTCTCATCAAGGCCTAAAATTTCATTTAAAGCGTGTCTGTCAAAGCCTTCCATCGGGCAGCTGTCAATCCCAAGGCTAGCGGCTGCGTTCATCATATTTGTCGCAGCTATCATGCACTGCTCGTGTGACCACTGAAAGGTTAGCTCATCGTCATTTTTAAAATTTGATAGTAGAAAAAATTTCTGCCTTGCAGCGATAGCTTCAATATTTTTGTCGTCTCTTCTAGCGATCATTTTATCAACGTAGTTGCTACCAAATTTTATCTCTTTGACCTTTGCTAAAATGACAACCAAATGCGAGCAAGAGGTGATTTGCACTTGGTTCCACGAAACAGCTTTTATCTTCTCTCTAAGCTCCTTGTTTTGCACGACCAAAAAGTCCCACTGCTCAAGCCCAGTCGAGCTTGGGCTTAGTCTGCCAGCCTCTAGTATAAAGTCAAATTCGCCAGCTCCGATCTTTTTGTTCTCGTCAAAAATTTTGCAAGCGTGACGAAATTTTAAAATTTCAAGATAGTTCATCATATCTCCTTTGTTAAATTTCTTGACATTATAAAGCGACTAGGTAAATTAAAAGAAATTTAGCCAGACTTTAGCTGGCCTTGAAATAGGCTAAATTTAGCCTAGAGTTAGTTTAAAAATATATCAAACTCGCCTTTTTGGACTGTTTGTGCGATGATGGCTGAGCGCTCATAGCCAGCCTCTTTTAGGCGCTTTAGAGCTAAATTTGCATCGTTCTCGCTAACAGCTAGCAAAAGTCCGCCAGAAGTTTGCGCGTCAAAAAGCAAGATATCAGCCTCTTTGCTCACAAAATGCTTTGCAAATTCGCGGTTTTTGTAGCTTCCCTCTGGGATGATGCCCATATCGGCAAATTCTTTCGCACTTGCGATCACTGGCACATCTTTTTCAAAGACGTTAAAGCTGATCTTATCGTTTAACATCTCGCTTAAATGCCCTAAAAAGCCAAATCCAGTCACATCAGTAGCCGCATAGACTTTGATGCCACTTAGTGCTTTTAGAGCGTAGAAATTTAGCTGAGCCATGATGCTTGCGACCTCACTTATCTGCTCCATGCTTAGCAGATCAGCCTTGATCGCTGTGCTTAAGATGCCACTGCCAAGAGGCTTTGTGAGAATGAGGACGTTGCCAACCTCTGCTGTGTTGTTTGCCCAGAAATTTTGTGGGCTCACCTTGCCAGTGACGCTTAGTCCATAATACATCTGCTGCGTCTCTATCGTGTGTCCGCCAACGATGACGCCGCCACACTCTCTTACTTTATCGGCTCCTCCTTGTAAAATTTCGCCTAAAATTTCAGGCGCAAGGTTGCAGCTATCAAAGCCCACGATGTTTAGAGCGTTTATCACCTCGCCACCCATCGCAAAGACGTCGCTTAGGCTGTTTGCAGCAGCGATCTGACCATAGATAAATGGATCATTTACTACTGGCGTGATAAAGTCAAGCGTCTGAACAAGTGCAAGATCGTCTGAGAGCTTAAAAACGCTCGCGTCCTCGTTTGAGCCGATGCTTGAGAGCAGGTTTGGATGAGATAAATTTAAACTACTAATCGTTTTGTGAAGACCCGACGGGTCAAGCTTAGCAGCTCAGCCAGCGGCTTTAACGAACTGCGTAAGCTTTTTGTCGTGATAGATCATAGTTTGATTTGCTCGTGAGTTGAGAGTATGTCGATGATCTCATAAGCGTTTGAAATTTCGCCAACTGCAAGATCGCTCACTAGTTTATAAGCCTCCAAGCAGCTTCCGCAGCTTAAAATTTGAACGCCAGTAGCTTCAAGATCTTTAAGTGGCTTAAAGCTTGGATGTGCGCGGTTTGTGGTCATCTTAACGGCGTTATTTACGCAGATGATTATCTTTGGTTTTTTCTCTACTTGAAGAAGTGCGCCTAGAAATTTTGATAGCAAATTTATGCCAACTTCGCCGCTACCTGCGCGCTCTTCGTTTAGATAGAGCACTTTTTCGTTTTTTGGTGTTATATCGCAGACAAATTCGTCAAAATTTGTAAGCTCAAGTGCGCTTTTGCCCTTGATGGCTAAAATTTTAGTCTCATTGCCGTTGCTTTCTAGGCTAAATTCTATATTCTGATTTTTTAAAAATCTTGAGATATTTTCTTTTGGAGCTAGGGCATTTACGATGATCTCTAGG
>NZ_POYX01000056.1:0-22062 GCF_002913865.1 Campylobacter concisus | reverse complement strand
CTCTAAAACGAACTTTAAACTAATATTTTTTATTAAACTTCTTTTTATATATTGTTTAATTATTTTAGGCTAAACTCACCGCAAAAATTCATAAGGAGAAAAAATGAGTTTGTATGATAGAAACTACGCTAAGCAAAATCAAGAGGAGCTTGCGTATTCTCAAAGCTCACTAAGCACTTTTATAAAACAGACTTATCAACTTTTTGCAGCATCACTACTTTCAGCTACTGCTGGCGCTTATGTAGGCATTAGTATCGCTGGCGTTTTTGCGGCAAATAGATTTTTGTTTTGGGGACTTGTGATACTTGAGTTTGTTCTACTTTTTGGACTAATGGCGGCTAAACGCAAAGAGGGATTAAATTTAGTGCTTCTTTTTGCATTTACATTTGTAAGCGGTCTTACGCTAACTCCGCTACTTTCAGCGATCCTTGCTATGCCAAGTGGCGCTAGCATCGTAGCTCAAGCGTTTGGCTTGACGACAGTTGCATTTGGTGCTCTAAGCGTCTTTGCGATGAATACAAAACGCGACTTTACAACGATGGGCAAGATGCTATTTATAACTTTGATAGTTATCGTTGTGGCAGCGATCATCAACATTTTCGTTAAAAGCACGATGTTTCAACTAGTAATCGCAAGTATTTCATCGATCTTATTTAGTGCTTACATACTTTTTGATACACAAAATATCATCCGTGGCAACTACGAGACACCAGTTGAGGGTGCAGTTGCTTTGTATCTTGATTTTGTAAATTTATTTACATCATTACTACAAATTTTAGGCATTTTTAATAGAAATGACTAATGACGAGCGCATCTACCGAGTGATAGATGCGAATCTAAATAGGCTAAAAGAAGGGCTTCGCGTCGTTGAAGATATAAAAAGATATGTCTTTGACGATGCTAAGCTCGCCTATAAGATAAAGTCCCTCCGCCACAAGGCAAAGATCCCACAAAAAGAATTTTTAAAATTTAGAAATTCACAAAATGATGTCTTAAAAACCAGCACAAAAAGCGAGCAAGAAAGATCAAATTTAGACGAGATCATCACTGCAAATTTCAAGCGTGCCCAGGAGAGCGCTCGCGTGCTTGAAGAGTGCTTTAAGCTTGTAAATTTAGAGCGAGCCGAGCTTTTTAAAAGCATAAGATACGAGCTTTATGAGCTTGAAAAAGAACTTTAACTAAAAATTTAAATCTTTTCTTGTATAATCGCAAACTATTTAAAAAATTTAAAGGAAATTTCGTGAGTTTAATATTTTTAATCTTGCAATTTGTTCTAGCTGTCGTTATCACGATCGCAGTTTTACTCCAAAAGAGCTCATCTATCGGTCTTGGAGCATACAGTGGAAGCAACGAGAGCCTTTTTGGAGCAAAAGGACCAGCTGGGTTTTTAGCTAAATTTACCTTTGTGGTAGGCGTTTTGTTTATCCTAAACACACTTGCACTCGGATATTTTTACAACAAAGATCTAAAACGCTCTATCGTTGATAGTGTCGATAGCAAATCTCTAGTCATACCAAAATCAAACGACGTGCCAGCAGCTCCTAGCGCACCACAAAATCCAGTAAAATAACAATGATAAAAACGTTTTTAGCGTCACTTTTGACGCTAACGTTTGCTTTGGCAGACGCTCACATCCTAGTTTATCACCGCTTTGACGATCCAAGGCACGTTAGCACAGATATTTCTATCCAAAATTTAAGAGAGCAGTTTGAATACTTTAAAAATAACGGCTATGAAGTTGTCAAGCTATCAAGGCTTGTCGATGCGGTAAATGCTGGCGAACCGATCCCTGATAACTGGATCGTTATCACCGTTGATGATGGATACAAAAGCTTTTACAATAACGCTCTTGAGCTTTTTAAAGAGTATAACTACCCATTTGCTTTGATGGTCTATGTAGAGGCAAGCGCGAACAAATATGGTGATTATTTAGACTTTGATCAGATCAAAGAGCTAGAAGCTTACGGAGAGATCGGCTATCACTCATACGCTCATCCAAGGATGACTAAACTTAGCGATGAGGCCTTAAGAGAGGACTTTGTAAAGGGCGTTGAGACCTTTGAAAAGCATATGGGTTATAAGCCTAAATACTTCGCAGTGCCTTACGGTGAGATCGATAGTAGGGTCGTCTCTTTGGCAAAAGAATTTGGCTTTTTAGCACTTTTAAATCAAAACTCAGGTGCAGTTTCAGATAAAAGCGACGTTTATGATCTTTACAGAACGCCAGTGATGAATGGTACAAAGATAGCGCTAACTTTTAATAGTAAATTTTTAAATGCTCAGTGGATATTTCCAGAGGGCTATCCGCAAAACAATGCGATCGACAAGCTCATCATCAAGACCGACACTAACGCAAGTGAGGGCAGTTTTTTCATGACTGGCTTTGATGGCTTTAGAAAAGTACCTATGACAAATGGCGTTTTTGAGTGTAAATTTAACCCACCGCTTGATAAACGCAAAGTGTTAATGTCGCTAAAAGTAGATCATCACAGAAGCACAAAACTTCTAATAAAGGACACCAATGCTAAATAAAATTTACGATACCCAAAAAGAGGGTTGCGAAAAGGCGATCGCTTCTTTAAAACGCGATTTTACAACGCTTAGAACTGGCAAGGTAAATATCAATATCCTAGATAACGTCATGGTTGATTATTATGGCTCGCCAACTCCGCTTAATCAAGTAGCCACTGTGCTTACGAGCGACGCTTCGACTATCGCTATCACACCTTGGGAAAAGAGCATGATAAAAGCGATCTCATCAGCCATCCAAGCTGCAAATATCGGCATCAATCCAAACAGCGACGGCGAGAGCGTTAAGCTATTTTTCCCACCGATGACTGTCGAGCAACGCCAAGAAAATGCAAAACACGCAAAAGCTATGGGCGAAAAGGCAAAAGTTAGTATAAGAAACGTGAGAAAAGACGCAAACGACGAGGTCAAAAAGCTTGAAAAAGACAAGGCTATAACCGAAGACGAGAGCAAAAAAGGTCAAGACGAGGTTCAAAAGATAACTGACACCTACACCGCAAAGATCGACACTCTCGTAAAAGAGAAAGAAGCTGAGCTTTTAAAAGTATAAATTTCATTTAGAAATTTGCCCCTTTGCAAATTTCTAAACCCCCATTTTAGCCATGTAAAGTGGCTAAATTTCATCCTTTAAAGGACGACCTTGTATATCATCACCGAGCTAAAAGCTGCATTTGCTGATAAAAAAATTTTGTTTCTTACCATTTTGGCGTTTAGTTTGCCTACCATCTTTCTTAGTTCAAGTCAGATCATTGAGGATTACAGAGGTTTTTGGCTGCTTGAGCCACTGCTTTTGGTCGCTATCTATCTAAATAAAAGGCAAATTTTACTCCCTTTATATTTTTTGATATTTGGCGCAACACTTTACTTTTTTGGCCTTAAGCTAAGCGGTCATGCCAGCGATCTTGTCGCACTTTATCTCATGGCTTTTGTGCTTTTATTCTCTCTAAATTTCGCCAAAGATAATGAGAAATTTATAAGCCAGAGCCTGGCAAGACTATTAAATTTACTCATCTCATTTGCCCTTTTTCACCTTTTTTTTCTTGGCATTTTTGCTGTTTGTGCGGGGCTTAACTACCTATTTGGGCTGGAGCTCTCAACCAGCCACAGGACGCAGAGGCTCTACTTGACGCTGGTCTCTTTTGGTCTGCCATGTCTATTTCTCTTTTTTGAGAGCAAATTTAGCGAGTACAGACTCTTAAATTTCATCAAGATCGCCATAAATTTCATCCTAAATCCCGTGCTCATCATCTATGTGGCGCTTTTAAATTTATACTGCATTTATAGGCTCGCGATCCTTGAGCTGCCCCGTGGCGGAGTGGCCTACATCGTGCTTGCCTGCTTGATCGCTGACTTTGTTTTAAGAGGGCTAAATTTACTTATCAAAAGCCAAATTTATGATCAAATTTTCAGGCTCTTGCCACTTTTTGTCATCTTGCCTAGCGTTTTGCTTTGGTGGGGCGTCATGCACAGGGTCGGTGAATACGGCCTAAGCGAGCCTAGGATATATCTCATCGCCTGCGTGATATTTGCAAATTTGAGCTATTTTGTGATGATATTTTTTAGGGATTTCCCTTATAAATTTCTAGCATTTTTGATGGTATTTGGCATATTTTTCACCCATTTTGTCCTTGATACGAAGCTGCTTACCATAAATTCTCAAAAAGAGCTTTTGCTAAGAGAGCTAAGGTCGCTCAATTTACTTGATAGTAGTGGCTCGCTAAGTGGCGATGTGAGCAAGATAGGCGAAGAGAAGCTCTACTTTTTGCAAGATAAATTTGACTATCTCGTAGAAAACGGCGATAAATTTGCGCTAGAAAATAAAAAATTTATATCAAATTTAGAGAGTATCTCGGAGAAAAAGTGGCAGATATTTAGCATTAACTCAGGTAACATCGGTATAAACGTCAAAGAGGCGACCATAAAAAGCGTAGTCTCAAGCAGCAAAAATGGCGATGATCTTGTTATACAGCTAGATAATGAAAGAGTTAGTATAAATATGCAAAAGCACCTAGAAAAAGCGCTTGCGAGTTTAAATTTAAAGCCAGACGGCGACTTTGGCGCTGAGATATTTGAGCGGCTAAAAGAGCAGCTTTTGATCCTTAAAGTAGGCAAAAGGGTCTTTGTTCTGCGCTTTATGGAAATCGTGCAAAAAAACGGAGTTTATAAATTTTACGACGCAAGCGTGCTTTTTTATATGGAGGATGCGCAGCTAAAATAGCGAGCCCTGCGTGAGTTTTGGCTTTATGACAAAGCTTTTTCTGTGAAAGTCTGAGTAGCCAAATTTAGCTATGGCATCTATGTGCGACTTCGTGCCATAGCCCTTGTGCCCTGCAAAGCCGTATGCTGGATAAAATTTATCCCAGCCGTTCATCAAGCGATCACGGCTTACTTTTGCTAGGATGCTGGCTGCACTTACCCCAGCTACCTTGCCGTCAGCCTTTATCATCGTGGTTATACCCACGCCGTAGTCTAAATTTCCATCGTAAATGATCTCAAAGCCCTCAAAATGCGCCTTAAAAAGCTTGAGTGCTCGCCTTAGGCACTCACTTAGTCCAAGCTCGTCTATCTGGGCATTTGAGAAGTAGGCGATGAGGAAATTTGAGCTTTTTGTGATCTCTTTAAAGAGCTTCTCGCGCTTTTTTGCGGTTAGTTTTTTGGAGTCGTTTAGGCCAGGAATTTCACTATTTAGCACGCAAGCAGCCACGCTTAGTGGTCCAGCTAACGCCCCACGTCCAGCCTCGTCGATACCGCAAATTTTAGCCATTACAGCCCGACTTCATCACTAAAGTAAGGTCTTAGCTCCTCAAGTGGGACGCTGATTTGCTCCTCGTTTAAAAATGTAAGTCCAAGCGGCGAAAGCACGAAGTTGTCGCTCACGCCAGCATTTGCAAGGATCGCTTTTAGATGGCTATCGTTTATATCTTTAAAAATTTGCTTTAGCTTTAGCTTTTTGTTTGTTGCAAGCGAGATCACCTCGCAGTTTGTTTTTTCGTTTTTGTAGGTGCAAACGCTCTTTATCTTGTCGTTGATGTAGTAGATCTCTTTTAGGCTCTCATACTGGTTGTTTGGCCATTTTTTGCGCTCGCTTTTTAGGTCGTAAAACTCTGCAAGAAGCTTGTTTTTATACTTTTTGGCTGAGTCTTTAGCGAAGATGTCGTTAGTGATGGCTTCATATCTTGTGCCGTTTGACTCGGTCATTTGGATGCCGATATTTAGGATCTCATACTCTTCTTCTTCTTTTACGGTGGCGTTGTAGGCTTTGTTTTTGACGATTATCTTGCCTTTTAGCTCGCCATTTTCGTTTTTAACGTCTAAATTTATCTTGTCTGAGACCGCATTTAATGAAGAAATTTCACTGCCATTTTGCTCTAAAGAGCCCTTTTCATAGTCATATTTAGCGCCGTCAAAAAAGATGTGACCGCTTATCTTAGGCGGGACTTTAAAGCTCTTGGTTTGTTTGAAATTTTCAAATTCATCTTTGAAATAGTTTAGATAAACTTCAAATTCAACCCCGTTTGCGTTGCCTGTAAATTTGTAGAATTTAGCCCAGTTTTCGTGGTTTATCTCGTAGCCAAAAAGGCTTACAGCGATGAATAAGATCCCAAAAAATGCTCTCATGTCCGTCCTTTATAGTTTTTTTGATTATAACTATTTTATCTCTAGGCTTTTAAAATGATAATCAAACAAAGAGTTTAAATTTATAAACCTAGGCTCCACCTAGAAAATGGCAATATCTCGCATTTTATCCCTTCCACGCTTAGCTCGGCTTGGTTTGCGACGCTTATTATTTGAAGCTTACTAACGCCCAGCTCTTTTAGGCTCACGTGGAGTTTTTTAAATTTCAAAAAGATGATCTCAGGCGCAGAAAAAGGGACGCATATGATCGCAAGCTTCCTTTTAGTAAGGAAAAAATCAATCTCTTTTGTATAGTAAATTTCATCTTTAAATTTAAGTAGCTCACAAAAAACGACATTTGCAAAGACAGCCAAAAAGTCCTTTTTTAGGTATAAAGCGTTGCGAAGTGCGAAATTTGTAAAGTAAATTTTCTTACTCGTGCTGCTCTCATCTAAATTTGGCACAAACTCAACATATCCGCTCTCATTTAGCCATGCGATCGCACCATAAACGCTATCTTTTGAAATTTTCATCTGCTCTTTTAGATTTTTGTAGATGGCGAAGGCACTCACTGTGTCGTGGCACTTTGTTGCGCACTCTTTTAAGATGGCGATGCTTTGCTCGTTTAAATTTGCTCTTAAGAGCTGCTGCAAGTGAGCTGTGACCTCGCTGGAGTCCAAAAAGGCGCTTGCTATCTCGTTGCCATGGGCTAAAAAGTAGCTAAAAAGTAGGTCTTGGTCTAAATTTTTCTTAAAAAATAGTATAAATTCCTCGTAGTCAAGATAGTTTAAATTTATGCGTGCAAAGCCATCAAGCGATAGTGAAAATTCCTTGCTTGTAAGGATGATATTTTCAAGTGCAGCGTCCTTTAGAAAGTCTAAATTTACAAGATCAGCGCCTTGTAAATTTTCAACTGCGAGCGCCTTTATCTGGCTATTTTTTTCTAAAAACTCCTTTAAATTTACTAAAAGCGAGACTCTATCTATCCTTAGATCGTCTAAATTTATATAAAGTCTCTCCTCGCTCTTGTAATGGCTCAAAAACTCATAAACAAGGGCTGTTTTGCCACTTGAAATAGCGCCTATTATAAGCGTCTTTGGCGAGATGATCTCATATTTTCTTGGGATAAATTTTGCATTTTTAATGGGTGCTTGATAGAGCGTCTCTAAACTTTTCAAATTTGACCTTTTTTAGCTTTTTGAAATTATAGCCACTTCCTTTTAAAAAGGAAAATATTGTTTTAAATTTTAAAAAATGAACAAAATTTAGAAATAAAAAATAAAAATTTAGTCTATAAATTTATAAAATTTTTGAAAAATAAATTCTCCATTTGCAAGATACTTTCCTTATCAAAAGGAAATAATTAATCAAAATTCAACAAAAAATAGCGTTTTTCTTGACAACTATAATAGCTTTTTTGTAAAATCGCAGTCTCTTTACGAAAGACCTATGTCTTGCTCGTACGATCGCTTGATCCTATGCGAGTTATTTTGATGTAAAGAGGTCGCGAGTTTGCGACAAGTTCTTTTTAAAGGAAAACACATGGAAAGAATCAGGTTAAAGCTAAAAGCTTACGACCATAGAGTTCTAGACCGCACTGTTGCAGCAATCGTAGAAGCTGTCAAACGAACAGGTGCCGACGTTCGTGGCCCGGTACCAATGCCTACAAAGATCAAACGCTATACAGTCTTAAAATCTCCACACATCAACAAAGACTCACGTGAGCAGTTTGAGATGAGAATACACGCTCGTATGCTTGACATCGTAGCTGCTACTCCAGAAACTGTAGATAGCCTAACAAAACTCGACCTAGCTCCAGAAGTTAATGTCGAAGTTCGTGCGATGAAGTAAGCGGACAAAAGGATAAGAGTATGGAATATATTGTAGAAAAAATAGGCATGAGTAGAACGATTGCCACGAAGAGTACGCCAGTTACACTACTTAAGCTAGTTGAGGCTAAAGTATGTGAGATCGACGAAAACAAACGTGCTATCGTAGCGTATGCCCACACTAAAGCAAATAACAAAGCTATCGCTGGTCAGCAAAAGAAATACAATCTGACTGCAGAATTTAACAAATTTGCTACGCTTGAAGTAGCTAATAGCGAAGTTGGAAACCTAGACTTTACACCATTAAATGAGGCTAAAATTTTAAAAGTTAGCTTTAACTCAAAAGGTAGAGGCTACCAAGGTGTGGTAAAAAGACATGGTTTCGGTGGTGGTCCAAAAAGCCACGGCTCACGTTTCCACAGACGCCACGGTTCAATCGGTAACTGCGAATGGCCAGGTCGTGTTCAACCAGGTATGAAAATGGCAGGACACATGGGCAATGAGAAAGTTACTGTTAAAAACGAGCTAATAAGCTTTGACGCTCAAAATGGCATCGTAGTTGTAAAAGGTTGCGTTCCTGGTCACAATGGTGCAATGGGTAAAATAAGGATTGTAAAATGAGTAAAATTCACGTATTAAACGATAAATTTGAAAATTCAGGCGAGTTAGAGCTTCCTGCAAGCTACGCTGAAGTAAATCCGCACAACCTATATCTTTATGTAAAATCTTACCTTGCTGGTATAAGAGCAAATACGGCTCATACTAAAAGCCGTGCTTTTGTAAGCGGCGGTGGTAAAAAACCATGGAGACAAAAAGGACGTGGTGGTGCAAGAGCAGGTTCAACTAGAACTAACGTTTGGGTAGGCGGTGCAGTTGCATTTGGTCCAACAAACGAGAAAAACTATTTTCAAAAAGTCAATAAAAAACAAAAAAGACTAGCTCTTGAGTACGCTTTAGCAGCAAAAGCACAAGATGGTAAAATTTTCGCAGTAGATAGCATCTCAATCGAGTCTGGAAAGACAAAAGATGCAGCTAATATCATCAAAAATTTAAAAGTAAAAGATGCGCTTATCGTTAAAGATTTACTAGACGATAAAACACTACTTGCTTTTAGAAATTTAGCAAACTGCTATGTAGTAGATGCAAATGAGGTAAATGCTTATCTTGTCTCTACATTTAGTTCGGTTATCATTGAAAAAGCTGCACTAAAAACTATAACAAAAGAGGGCTAAAATGGCGGATATAACTGATATCAAAACAATTATTTATACAGAAAAAACTCTAGGCCTTCAAGAACAAGGCGTTGTTGTTATCCAAACTTCACCAAGAGTTACAAAAAACAGCTTAAAAGCAGTTTTACAAGAGTATTTTGGAGTAACGCCTGTTCGCGTAAATTCACTTAGAATTAGCGGCAAGGTTAAGCGTTTTAGAGGAAGAGCAGGCCAACGTGACGAGATAAAGAAATTCTACGTTAAGTTACCTGAAGGCGTAAGCCTAGAAAATACGGAGGCGTAAGATGGCTATAAAATCATATAAACCATATACACCTAGTCGTAGATATATGACTGGACTAAGCTCTGAAGATATAACAGCTAAACCAAGCGTTAGAAGCTTGCTTGTTAAACTACCTGCATCTGGTGGTAGAAATAACAATGGTCGTATAACTTCAAGACATAAAGAAGCAGGTGCAAAAAAACTTTATCGTATAATCGACTTTAAACGTCGCAAATTTGGTATAGAAGGTAAAGTTGAAGCGATCGAGTACGATCCAAACAGAAACTGCCGTATCGCTCTTATAGCTTACAAAGATGGCGAAAAACGCTATATCATTAGACCAAATGGCCTAAATGTTGGCGACGTTATCGCATCTATCGATGAGGGCTCACTAGATATTAAACCAGGCAACGCTATGAAATTAAGATTTATCCCAGTTGGTACTATCGTTCATAACGTAGAGCTAAAACCTGGCAAAGGTGCTCAGATAGCTCGTTCAGCTGGCGGTTATGCTCAGCTAATGGGTAAAGAAGAGAAGTATGTTATCTTAAGAATGCCAAGTGGTGAGATGAGACAAGTACTAGCTGAGTGTATGGCAAGTATCGGTGTAGTTGGCAACGAAGACTGGGCTAACATCACTATAGGTAAAGCTGGACGTAATCGCTACCGCGGTATCCGCCCACAAACACGTGGTTCTGCTATGAACCCAGTTGATCACCCACACGGTGGTGGTGAAGGTAAGAAAAATTCAGGCCGTCATCCAGTTACTCCATGGGGTAAACCAACCAAAGGTGCTAAGACTCGCCGTAAAAAAGCTAGCGATAAGCTTATAATTTCAAGAAGGAAAGGAAAATAGAGATGGCAAGATCACTCAAAAAAGGTCCTTTCGTAGATGATCATGTAATGAAAAAAGTTATTGCCGCAAAAAATGCAAACGATAACAAACCAATCAAGACTTGGTCAAGACGTAGCACGATTGTACCTGAAATGATTGGACTAACATTTAACGTTCACAATGGCAAGAGCTTTATTCCTGTATATGTTACAGAAAATCATATAGGCTATAAACTTGGCGAATTTGCTCCAACACGCACATTTAAGGGTCATAAAGGCTCAGTGCAAAAGAAAATCGGCAAGTAAGGGGAGATGATATGAGTAAAGCAATTATAAAATTCGTAAGACTTTCTCCTACAAAAGCAAGACTTATAGCAAGAGAAGTTCAAGGTATGAATGCCGAGCTAGCACTTGCAAGCTTGCAGTTTATGCCAAATCGTGGTGCTAAATTTATAGCAAACGCTATTAGCTCAGCAGTAGCAAATGGCGGATTTGAGCCAGAAGAGGTTGTAGTAACTAGTTGCCGCGTTGATGCTGGTCCTGTATTAAAGAGATTTAGACCAAGAGCAAGAGGAACAGCGAGCAAAATTCGCAAACCTACTTCTCATGTAATGGTAGAAGTATCTAAACCTGAAAAGAAGGAAGCATAATATGGGACAAAAAGTAAATCCAATAGGTCTTAGACTAGGAATTAACCGCAACTGGGAATCTAGATGGTTTCCAACCAAACAAAGTCTTCCTGAAAATATCGGCGAAGATTACAAAATTCGTGCATTTTTAAAGAAAAAACTTTACTATGCAGGAATTAGCCAAATTCTAATAGAAAGAACGGCTAAAAAACTTCGTGTAACCGTAGTTGCAGCCCGTCCTGGTATCATCATCGGCAAAAAAGGTCAAGATGTTGAAAACCTAAAGAACGAAGTTAGCAAACTTATCGGTAAAGAAGTAAATGTAAATATTAAAGAAGAAAGAAAAGCTCAAGCTTCAGCTCAACTTGCTGCTGAAAACGTAGCTATGCAACTTGAAAAGCGTGTCGCATTTAGACGTGCTATGAAAAAAGTTATCCAAGGTGCTCAAAAATCAGGCGCTAAAGGTATCAAAATTTCAGTTGCTGGTCGTTTAGGTGGCGCTGAGATGGCAAGAACCGAGTGGTATCTAGAAGGTCGCGTTCCGCTTCATACTCTTAGAGCAAAGATAGATTACGGTGTAGCTGAGGCTCATACAACTTATGGAAACATAGGTATTAAAGTATGGATTTTTAAAGGTGAGGTTCTTCAAAAAGGTGTTCAACCTGAGAAAACTGAAGAAGAAGCACCTAAGAAAACACGTAGAGCAAGAAGAGGTAAATAATTATGTTGATGCCTAAAAGAACGAAATTTCGTAAGCAAATGAAAGGTCGCAACCGTGGTTATGCGACTCGCGGAGCATCTTTAGCAACTGGCGAATTTGCACTTAAAGCTATTGAGGCTGGTAGAGTAAATTCACGCCAAATAGAAGCTGCTCGTCAAGCTCTAACTCGTCACGTAAAGAGACAGGCTAAAATTTGGATTAGGGTTTTTCCTGATAAGCCACTTACTAAAAAACCTCTACAAACTCGTATGGGTAAAGGTAAGGCTGGAGTTGAAGAGTGGGTTATGAACATTAAACCTGGTCGTATAATATTTGAAATGGCTGGTGTTGACGAAGAGTTAGCTCGTGAAGCTTTAACTTTGGCTCTACACAAACTTCCTTTCAAATCAAAATTTGTAACGCGAGAGAGTGAAAATGAAATATACTGAGTTAAAAGATAAGAGCGTTGCAGAATTAAACGCGTTGCTAAAAGAGAAAAAGGTGCTTTTATTTACATTGAGACAAAAGCTAAAAACTATGCAGTTAAGCAACCCTAATGAGATTAGTGCTGTTCGCAAAGAGATAGCTCAGATCAACACTGCAATTAGTGCAACAAGACAAGGGGCGTAAAATGGCATTAAAAAGAGAAATTCAAGGTGTTGTTTTACAAAAAGCTGGAGATAAAACAGCTACTATTTTGGTAGAAAGACGCGTTATGCACCCAAGATACCATAAATTTGTAAAACGCTTTAAGAAGTATTTAGTTCATGATGAGAAAAATGAGACAAGAGCAGGCGATACAGTTGTTGCAGTTGAGTGCAGACCACTTTCAGCTCGCAAGAATTTTCGCTTAAAAGCTGTATTGGCAAAGGGAGTTGAGTAATGATTCAAAGTTTTACAAGACTTGCAGTTGCTGATAACAGCGGCGCAAAAGAGTTAATGTGTATAAAAGTTCTTGGCGGCAGCAAAAGAAGATACGCTACACTTGGCGATATTATAGTTTGCTCTGTTAAAAAAGCTCTTCCAAATGGTAAGATCAAAAAAGGACAGGTTGTAAAAGCTGTTGTTGTAAGAACTAAAAGAGAGGTTCAAAGAGATAATGGTTCGCTAATCCGCTTCGACGAGAACGCAGCTGTTATACTTGATAGCAAAAAAGAGCCAGTCGGCACTCGTATTTTTGGACCAGTTGGACGTGAAGTTAGATATGCTAACTTTATGAAGATTGTTTCGCTAGCTCCGGAGGTTTTATAATGGCTAATGTAAAATTTAAAGTCAAAAAAGGCGATACTGTAAAGATCATCGCTGGTGACGATAAAGGCAAAACTGGTAAAATTTTAGCAGTTATTGCAAAAAAAGGTCAGGTTATAGTTGAGGGATGCAAAATAGCTAAAAAAGCTATCAAACCAAGCGAAAAAACTCCAAATGGTGGTCACGTAAATAAAGAGATGCCAATTGATATATCAAACGTCGCGAAAGTTGAAGGATAAGAGATATGAGTAGATTAAAAGATAAATTTAACGAAACTATCAAACCAGCTCTCGTAAAAGAATTTGACATCAAAAATCCAATGCTTATCCCTGCGCTCGAGAAAATCGTGATCAGTGTAGGTGCTGGAGACTCTGCGAAAGATCAGAAAGTGCTTCAAAATATGGCTGATACCATTTCACTTATCGCTGGACAAAAAGCGGTTATCACTGATGCTAAAAAATCAGTTGCTGGCTTTAAAGTTCGCGAAGGCTTCCCTGTTGGTATCAAAGTAACTTTGAGAAAAGAGCAAATGTATGCTTTCTTAGATAAGCTAATAAGCGTTGCTCTTCCAAGAGTTAAAGACTTCCGTGGTCTTCCAAAAAATGGCTTTGACGGACGTGGAAACTATAACTTTGGTCTTAGCGAGCAGCTAATGTTTCCAGAGGTTGAGTATGATAAAATTTTACGAACTCATGGTATGAATATTACGATTGCTACTACGGCTAAAAATGATAAAGAGGCATTCAAATTGCTAGAGCTATTTGGTGTGCCGTTTGCAAAAGGAAAGTAAAATGGCAAAGAAATCAATGATAGCAAAAGCTGCACGCAAGCCAAAATTTGCGGTTCGTGGCTATACTAGATGCCAAATTTGCGGTCGTCCGCACTCTGTTTATAAAGATTTTGGAATTTGCCGTGTTTGCCTAAGAAAAATGGCTAACGAAGGCCTAATACCTGGTCTTAAAAAAGCAAGTTGGTAAGGAAGAGAAATGTTGAACGATTTAATATCAGATGGATTAACACGCATTAGAAATGCAAGTATGAGAAGACTTGAGACTGCTAAATTGCTTCATTCTAAGGTTGTTGAGGCTACTCTTTCTATCCTTGCAGCAAAAGGCTATATCGAGAGCTACAACGTTATCGAAGAAGGTAACAAGAAATTTATAAATGTAGTTTTAAAGTATGATGAGTACGGCAGAAGCGTTATAAACGAGCTTAAAAGGGTTTCAAAACCTGGTCGCCGTGTTTATCAAGGCAAAGACGACATTAAGCGCTTTAAAAATGGTTACGGAACAGTTATCGTTAGCACAAGCAAAGGCGTTATGAGCGGTATTGAGGCAAGTAAAGCTGGCGTTGGCGGCGAGGTTCTTTGCACCGTTTGGTAATAGTAAAGCAACGTTTCGGCGTTGTTTTAAATTTAGAAATTTAACTTTAGCTAGGTGAAATTTTATATTTCGCCAAGGCTAAATTTAGTCAGGTTTCGTCAAATTTGACGATCAAATTTACGGCATTGTGGTGTTTATTCGTAAATGTAGGAACACCCTAGACAAGTAAAGGAAAAAAATGTCACGTATTGGAAAACAGCCTATCGCTATCCCAAGTGGTGTAGACGTTAGCGTTGAAAATAATGTCCTAAAATTTAAAAAGGGCAATCACTTAAAAGAGCTTGACACAAAAGGTCACGTTGATGTCAAGATAGAAAATGGTCATATAGTTTTTGCTCCAAAGGGCGAAGATCGCCAAAGCAGAGCTTACTGGGGAACATATAGAGCACTTGCTAACAACATCGTAACTGGTATCACTCATGGCTTTACTCGCCAGCTTGAGATCAACGGCGTTGGTTACAAAGCAGCTGCAAAAGGTAAAATTTTAGAGCTTTCTCTTGGTTTTTCACACCTTATCAACTATGAGTTACCAGCAGGCGTTGAAGCTAGCGTTGATAAAAACGTTATTACTATCAAAGGTGACGACAAACAAGTAGTAGGTCAAGTGGCTGCTCAAGTTAGAGGATTTAGACCACCTGAGCCATATAAAGGCAAAGGCGTTAAATATCTAGAAGAACGTATCATCCGCAAAGCGGGCAAGACATCTAAGAAGTAAGGGGCGGTAAATGACAGCAAAAGTACTAAAAAGAAAAATCGCTCTTAGAATTAAGAGAAAAAGAAGAATCAGAGGTAAAATTTCTGGTGTTGCAACTTGCCCAAGAGTTTCTATTTTCAAATCAAACAGGACTCTTTATGTTCAAGCGATTGACGACGTTACAGCTACTACACTAGCTGCAGTTGATGGTAGAAAAATAGGCATAAAAGCAAACAAAGAAGGTGCGGTCACTTTAGCTAAAGAATTTGCTAAGGCTTTAAAAGCTAAGAAGATAGATGTTGCAGTTTTTGATAGAAATGGTTATTTATACCATGGTGTTATTGCAGCATTTGCTGAAGCTTTAAGAGAAAATGGCATCAAGCTATAACCCAAAGGAAAATCGATGGAAAAATATAATAGAGAAGAATTTGAAGAAGTAATCGTCGATATCGGTCGGGTTACAAAGGTTGTTAAAGGTGGTCGTAGATTTAGATTTACAGCTTTAGTTGTTGTTGGTAATAGAAATGGCCTAGTTGGCTTTGGATATGGCAAAGCTAAAGAGGTGCCAGATGCGATGAGAAAAGCGATTGACGACGCATTTAAAAATATTATCCACGTTAAGATTAAAGGCACAACTATCCCTCACGATGTAGAGGTAAAATATAACGCAAGTAGAATGCTACTTCGCCCAGCTAGCGAGGGTACTGGTGTTATCGCTGGTGGTAGTGCACGTCCTATTATCGAGCTTGCAGGTATTAAGGATATCCTTACTAAATCACTTGGCTCAAACAACTCAGCAAACGTCGTTCGTGCTACTATAAAAGCACTTAGTTTGCTAAAAAGCTAAGAGAAAGGAGTTAAGATGGCATTAGAAAAATTAACACCTGCTGCAGGTTCAACTCATTCAACTAAAAGAATAGGTCGTGGTCAAGGCAGTGGCAATGGCAAAACTGCTGGCAAAGGCAACAAAGGTCAAAGAGCAAGAAAAGGCTATAATGAAAAAAGAGGTTTTGAGGGCGGACAACAACCACTTCAAAGACGTCTTCCAAAAGTAGGCTTTGCTTCTAAATTTGAAAAACCTTATGTTATCAATGTTGAAAAGATCGCAGCTATAAAAGAGCTTGCTGAAATTTCAATAGCAACAATAGCTAGCGTTCATAAAATTTCAAAGAGCGTTACTAAGATAAAACTAATCGGTGCAAGCGCAAAAGCTCTTGCTTCAAAGATCAAAGACGAGAACGTTAGCGTTAGCGGAACAAAATAATGGATAAAACACTGACCAACAAGATTTTAATCACGTTGGCATTTTTGTTCGCATACAGGATACTGGCTTATGTGCCAGTTCCTGGTGTTAATGTCGACGTAATTAAAGAATTTTTCAATTCAAACAATAGCAACGCCTTGGGTCTATTTAATATGTTTAGTGGTAAAGCCGCTGAGCGTTTAAGTATCATATCTCTAGGCATCATGCCTTACATCACAGCTTCGATCATCATGGAGCTTCTAGCAGCGACATTTCCAAAGTTAGGTCAGATGAAAAAAGAGCGCGACGGTATGCAAAAATATATGCAAATCATACGTTATGCAACCATCGTTATCACTCTTGTACAATCAATCGGCGTTTCTATCGGACTTCAAAGCTTAAGCGGTCGTGGCGGCGAGCAAGCTATCATGATAGATATGAATTTATTTATCGCGATCTCTGCTGTATCTATGCTAACTGGCACTATGCTACTTATGTGGATAGGCGAGCAGATCACGCAGCGCGGTATAGGCAATGGTATAAGTCTTATCATCTTTGCGGGCATCGTCTCTGGCATACCTAGTGCGATCGGTGGAACTGTTAATTTGGTAAATACTTCTGAGATGAATTTCCTAACAGTTATCGCTATTTTGGTGATTATTCTAGCGACCATTGGTGCTATTATCTTTGTCGAGATGGGCGAAAGACGTATCCCTATTTCTTACTCAAGAAAAGTGATAATGGAAAATCAAAACAAGCGTATAATGAACTATATACCGATCAAAGTAAATTTAAGTGGCGTTATCCCACCGATATTTGCTAGTGCGATTTTGATGTTTCCAAGCACTATTTTGCAGGCTAGCACAAATCCAGTAATACAGGCTATCAACGACTTTTTAAGTCCAAATGGCTATATGTTTAATGTTTTAACATTTTTATTTATTATCTTCTTTGCGTTTTTCTACGCATCTATCGTCTTTAACACAAAAGATATAAGTGAAAATTTGAAAAAACAAGGCGGGTTTATCCCTGGTGTTAGACCAGGTGAGAGTACGGCTAGCTATCTAAATGAAGTAGCTGGCAGGCTAACTTTAGGTGGAGCTTTATACTTAGGTATCATTTCAACACTACCTTGGGTACTTGTAAAGACTATGGGCGTACCATTTTATTTTGGTGGTACATCAGTGCTTATCGTGGTTTCAGTAGCACTTGATACGATGAGGCGTATAGAAGCCCAGTCTTATACAAACAAATATCAAACTCTAAGTGCAGTAGGTCTATAAAATGGCTATCACGCTAAAAAGACCAGCTGAGATAGAGAAAATGAGAGCGGCGAATAAGATCGTCGCTCGAACACTTGATCACGTTTCTACGATCATAAAACCCGGAATTTCCCTTCTTGAGATAGATAAAATTTGCGAAGATATGATAAGAGCTGCTGGAGCAAAACCTGCCTTTAAAGGGCTTTACGGCTTTCCAAATGCAGCTTGCATAAGCGTCAATGAAGTGGTGATCCACGGAATTCCAAACGAATACAAACTAAAAGAGGGCGATATCGTTAGTGTTGATATTGGCTCAAATTTAGATGGTTATTTTGGTGACTCGGCTAGGACTTTTGGGGTTGGTAAAATTTCAAAAGATGACGAGGATTTGATCGCTTGCTCAAAAGACGCGCTTTATTTTGCGATTGATTTTATAAGAGCTGGTATGCATTTTAAAGAGATTAGCTACGAGCTTGAGAAATTTATACTAGGTAGAGGCTATGTGCCTTTGCGCGGATATTGCGGCCATGGCATAGGTAAAAGGCCACACGAAGAGCCAGAAATTCCAAACTATATTGAAGGGAACAACCCAAAAGCTGGACCAAAGATAAAAGAGGGAATGGTTTTTTGTATAGAGCCGATGATCTGCCAAAAAGATGGCACGCCAGTTTTGGGGAGCGATAACTGGAAAGTAACCTCAAAAGATGGTTTGAGAACTAGCCATTATGAGCATTGTATGGCGATAGTTAATGGCAAGGCTGAAATTTTAAGTCAAGCGTGAAATTGAGAGAAAAATTTAAAGAAAGGAGAATTTGTGGCAAAAGACGATGTCATTGAGATTGATGGAAATGTTGTTGAAGCACTGCCAAATGCAACTTTTAAAGTTGAGCTCGACAACAAACATATAATTTTATGTCATATCGCCGGAAAGATGAGAATGCATTATATAAAGATAATGCCTGGCGACCGCGTAAAAGTAGAACTTACGCCATATAGCCTAGACAAGGGCAGGATCACTTATAGATATAAGTAAATTTAGGCTCTTGGCAAATATGCTAAGTAAATTTAAAGCTGGTTTTGGATAAAATCCAAGCTTTGCGAAAAGCTGTATGAAGAATTATTTTCAAAGTTCCCCACTTATTTTGAAAATAGTTGGTTTAAATTATTTCTTTAGACCTGATGCAGCCCCTAAAAAAGTGGAATAAATTTTTAGGAGACTAAAATGAAAGTTCGTCCTTCTGTAAAGAAGATGTGTGACAAATGTAAAATTGTCAAACGTAGTGGCATAATTCGTGTTATCTGCGAAAATCCAAAACATAAACAAAGACAAGGATAAGGCATGGCACGTATTGCAGGTGTAGATTTACCAAACAAAAAGAGAATAGAGTACGGTTTGACTTATATCTATGGTATAGGTCTTTACAAATCTCGTCAAATCCTTGACGCAGCTGGGATTTCTTATGATAAGAGAGTTTATGAGCTTAGCGAAGACGAAGCAGCAGCTATTCGTAAAGAAATTCAAGAGCACCACGTCGTTGAGGGTGATTTGAGAAAACAAGTTGCTATGGATATCAAAGCTCTTATGGATCTTGGAAGTTATAGAGGTCTTCGCCACAGAAAAGGTCTTCCTGTTCGTGGTCAAAAGACTAAAACTAATGCTAGAACCAGAAAAGGCAGACGTAAAACTGTCGGCGCGGCTACTAAGTAAGGCAAGGGTTAAAGGATAATAAATGGCGAAAAGAAAAATTGTTAAGAAAAAAGTAGTTAGAAAAAGCATAGCCAAAGGTATCGTTTATATCAGTGCAACATTTAACAATACTATGGTAACTGTAACTGATGAGATGGGAAATGCTATTGCATGGAGTAGTGCAGGTGGCTTAGGCTTTAAAGGTAGTAAAAAATCAACTCCTTATGCAGCTCAACAAGCCGTAGAAGATGCTTTAAATAAAGCAAAAGAGCACGGCATTAAAGAAGTTGGCATCAAGGTTCAAGGTCCAGGTAGCGGACGTGAAACGGCTGTTAAGAGTGTAGGTGGTGTAGAGGGTATAAAAGTAACTTTCTTCAAAGATATCACACCTTTACCACACAATGGTTGCAGACCGCCAAAACGCCGCCGCGTATAATTAGAGAAAATTAGGAGAAATTATTATGGCTAGATATACAGGACCTGTTGAAAAATTAGAAAGACGTCTTGGTGTGTCTCTTGCGTTAAAAGGCGAAAGAAGACTTGCTGGTAAAAGTGCTTTGGAAAAAAGACCTTATGCGCCAGGACAACACGGACAAAGAAGAGCAAAAATAAGCGAATATGGCTTACAACTTCGTGAGAAGCAAAAAGCTAAATTTATGTATGGTGTTTCAGAGAAACAATTTAGAAGATTGTTCCAAGAAGCAGCACGCCGCGAGGGCAACACTGGTGCTCTTTTGGTTCAACTACTAGAGCAGAGATTAGACAATGTTGTTTACAGAATGGGCTTTGCAACGACTCGTCGTTTTGCTCGCCAGCTTGTAACTCACGGACATATTTTAGTAAATGGCAAGAGAGTGGATATCCCATCTTACAGAGTGGAGCCAGGCTCTAAAGTAGAAGTTGCTGAGAAATCTAAAAACAATCCACAAATCGTTCGTGCGATCGATCTTACAGCTCAAACTGGCATCGTTGCATGGGTAGATGTGGAAAAAGAGAAAAAATTTGGAATTTTCACTAGAAATCCAGAAAGAGAAGAGGTTATCATTCCTGTTGAGGAAAGATTTATAGTAGAGCTTTACTCAAAATAATAGAGGGTATAAAGATGAGAAAGATTACTACATCAGCTTATATGCCAACTGAAATAGAAGTTAAAAGTGTTAGCGAAAATGTAGCTAACATTACAGCATATCCTTTTGAAGCAGGTTATGCTGTTACTTTGGCTCACCCGCTTCGCCGCCTTCTTTACACAAGTACGGTAGGTTTTGCTCCTATTGGTGTAAAGATAAAAGGCGTTAGCCACGAATTTGATAGTATGCGCGGCATGCTTGAAGACGTGGCGTTTTTTATTATAAATTTGAAGAAGATCAGATTTAAACTAAAAAGCAGCAGTGAGCGTGAAGTTATAGAGTATAGCTTTAAAGGACCAAAAGAGATAACTGGAGCTGATCTAAATAACGATCTAGTTGAGATCGTTAATCCAGACGCATATCTTGCGACTATCAACGAAGATGCTGAGCTAAATTTCTCAGTTATCATCCAAAAAGGTATCGGATATGTTCCTAGTGAAGAGATCAGAGAAGAGATCGAAGACGACTTTATCGTACTTGACGCTTTCTTTACACCAGTTAAAAAAGCAGTTTATGAGATACAAAACGTCTTGGTTGAAGATGACCCAGACTACGAGAAAATCGTATTTACGATTACAACAGATGGTCAAGTTGGTCCAGTAGAAGCTTTTAAAAATTGTTTAGAAGCTATGTATCAGCAAATGTCAGTATTTAAAGGAATTTTGGATATTGATGTTAGCGCTCCAGTTGCTAGCTCAAGCGCAAGCGGCGAGTTCTCAAAGCTACTTTCTAGTGTAGAAGATCTAAATTTAAGCGCTAGAAGCTTTAATTGCCTTGATAAGGCCGATATAAGATTTATCGGTGAGCTTGCGTTGATGGACGAAAACGAGCTTAAAGAGCTTAAAAATTTAGGTAAAAAATCTCTTGAAGAGATAAAAGCGGTTATGGAAGAGATAGGCTATCCAGTTGGTGTCGATGTGTTAAAAGATAGCAAAGAGCAACTCAGAAAGAAAATAACCGAGCTAAAATCACAAATGAGTGCAAAAGAATAAAAGGACAATAGATGAGACATAAACACGGATATCGCAAACTTGGTAGAACGTCATCTCATAGATCTGCATTGCTTAAGAATTTAGCGATAGCTATAATCAAAAGCGAAAAGATAGAGACAACTTTACCAAAAGCAAAAGAGCTTAGAAGCTATGTTGAAAAGCTTATCACAAGAGCTAGAAAGGGCGACTCTAACGCTCACAGAGCAGTATTTGCTTCTTTACAAGACAAAGAGACTACAAATAAGCTAGTTACTGAAGTAGCTCCAAAGTTTAAAGAGCGCAACGGTGGCTATACAAGGATCATCAAAACTCGCGTTCGCAGAGGCGACGCAGCAGAGATGGCTTATATAGAGCTAGTAGCTGAATAATCCCCAGAGAGCCTATCTGGCTCTCTTTTCTTTCTAAATTTATCTTTTTACGTTTTTATCAATTTTCATTTTTTAAAAGCTTTTTAAAATTATCCATCCTATTTCCTAGCAAATTTTCATACAAAATTTGGTTTTTTGGTGTTCTAGTGGGGGTGATGGGTTGGTGCTAGTGTAAATTTATATATTGGTTTTAAAATATAAAAATTGGCTAGACATTCATAATATCAAATTTAATGTATTTCAAATTTATAAAAATAATCTCATAAATTTTAAATTTCACCATTCTGTTTTCTAGCAAATTTACAAGTTAGAGTATTATAAATTTTTAGCTTTTCAAAGTATTCAGGTAATTGGCACTGGGTTAGTGAAAGTTTATATAGACGTATTAAAACAAAATTGGCTAGACGCTCATAATATCAAATTTAATGT
>NZ_POYX01000055.1:0-10401 GCF_002913865.1 Campylobacter concisus | reverse complement strand
CTCTTTTCTAAGCCAAATTCTACGCCAGCTTTTGCCAGCTCAAATGTCGCATCTATAAATTTATACTCGCTGCTGATAAATGGTAAAAACATCGGTATCTCGGTGCAGCCTGCGATATAAACGTCAGCTTCAATGTTTGAAAGCACTTCATAAAATACCGGCACATACTCTTCTAATTTGCCAGCTTTGACACCTTTGTAGATGCACTCCATGATGACATCTTGCGTCTCTTTGCTAAAATCCACGCTCTTTAGCCCTCGCTCTTTTAAAATTTGATCATAAACGCCTGCCTTTTTTGTGCCACTTGTTGCGATAACAGCGATATTTTTAGCGTGCGGATATTTCTTTTGCAAGGCATCTACTGTAACTTTTGCAATGTGCAAAATTTTCACTCCAGCCTCTTTTTCGATGCTTGGGGCAAAGTAGTGAGCTGTGTTACAAGCCATTAGCATCGCCTCGCAGCCAGCATTTTTTAAAAGTTTAGCACTTTGAATTAGCTTTGGAAGCGGACTTTCTCCCTCACCCATGATAAATTTTGTCCTATCTTCTATCTGAGCGTATGAGTCGATAACGATGTGTAGGTGCTCTTGATCGCAAGTTGCTGGGGTTATATCGATGATCTTCTTGTATAAATCAGCCGTGGCAAGTGGTCCCATGCCGCCTATGATGCCTAATGTCTTCATAACTCCTCCAAATTAAAATTTTCAATAATTATAATATTAGTTTCTATATTTAAAAATAAAATTTCTAAATTTTCATTTGGTGTTGTAAAAATAGGGAGTAAGCACTTTAAGTTTTGAAGTAAATTTTAAGATAAAAAGGGGCGATTTGCCCCTTGAAAAATTCTATTATGAGTGGAAGTGAAATTCGTCTGGATGATCTAGTGCGTATCTAAATTTCTCCATATCGACCTTTTTATCCCAGATAGATACGATCATGCAGCCAACGGCATTACCGCAAAGGTTACCAACAGCACGCATCTCTGACATAAATTTATCAACGCCAAGTAGCACAGCCACGGTGACGACTGGTATGCCAGTGCTTGGGAGTGCGCTTAGTGTGCCAGCAAGGACGACAAAGCCCGATCCTGTAACGCCAACCGCGCCTTTACTTGTGATCATTAGCACGATTAGTATGCTTATTAGGTGCTCAAAACTTAGCGGGATGTTAAATGCTTGAGCTAAGAAGATGACGCTTAAGCTTAGATAGATGTTGGTGCAGTCAAGGTTAAATGAGTAGCCAGTCGGGATGATAAGGCCAACTGCGCCTCTATTTATGCCAGCTGCTTCTAGCTTTTGCATAAGTGGTGCAAGAGCTGTCTCGCTCGAGCTTGTCGCAAAAACGACCAAGACCTCTTTTGAGATAAAGCGCATAAATTTAAAGACATTGACCTTGGCAAAGTAGCAAATGACGCCAAGCACGACAAAGATGAAAAAGCAGCTTGCAAGTGCCATAACAACAAGAAGCTCCATCATACCAAGAAGCGTTCCGATGCCAAATTTACCGATCAAGTAAGCCATCGCTGAAAAGGCCGCCACTGGGCTAAATAGCATAAGCCAAGTAAGTAGCTTTAAGACGTAGTGCTGGATAAATTCAAGCGGTTTTAGACAAGCTTGCTTTTTATCATGAGCAAGTAGTGAAAGCACGATGGCAACGACTATCGCCATGAAAAGCACTTGAAGTGTATTTGACTTTATAAATGGATCAAGTATATGCACGTAAGGGAAGATGTCATCTACTGGCACAGCGCCTCTTAAAAGATGAAGTGTGTGTACTAAAAAGCCGCTATTTGCGTCCATATTTCCAGCTTGAGATGTAAATTTGGCCACACTTGAGGCGTCAAGCTGAGTGTAGTCAAGGTTCATGCCATGTCCTGGACGAAGCGTCTCGCCAAAGATGATACCAACAGCAAGAGCAAGCGTGCTAACTATCTCAAAGTAGATAAACGCCTTAAGTCCGATGGTGCCAAGATCTTTTAGGCTCTCAAGTCCGACGATGCCTGAGACGATCGTTAAAAAGATGATAGGGCCGATTAAAATTTTAAGGGCTTTTATAAAATAATCAATGCCTGGCTTGCTCGCTATGCCAAGCTCAGGTGCGACCATACCGACGATAACACCGCCAACTATACCTATCACAACCCAAATGGCGAGATTGGTAAATAGCCTCACAAAGAGACTTTTTTGCGTTTTTGCACTCTCCATAAATTCCCCTTTTATAGGCTCTGCTTGATCTCTGCTGAGAGGATCTTGTCGCCTTGCCTTATAGCATCAAGTACCTTTAAGCTCTCATCGTCAGCGCACTTTCCAAAGACTGTATGCACGCCGTCAAGATGAGGTTGCTTGCTGTGGCAGATGAAAAACTGTGATCCGCCAGTGTCGCGACCTGCATGAGCCATGCTAAGGCTGCCACGCTCGTGTTTTACCTTTTGGTTGTCGCATTCGCATTTTATCCTCCAGCCAGGACCGCCTGTACCTGTGCCATTTGGGCAGCCGCCTTGGATGACGAAATTTGGTATAACTCTGTGAAAATTTAGGCCATTATAAAAGCCTGTTTTTATCAAATGGACAAAATTTGCAACAGCTTGCGGTGCATCCTCGGCAAAAAGCTCAAGTTTGATATCGCCTTTTTCTGTCTTTAAAACCGCGAATTTATCTTTTTTTAGTTCGTCTAAATTTATATCATAAACTTTTAACTCATCAAAACGCATGTTGCTCCTTTTTACTCGATATTTGTATAAACTGCTTGGACGTCATCGTCGTCTTCTAGCTTGTCAAGAAGCCTTTCAACCTCAAGCATTTGCTCTTCATCTAGGCTCACGGTTTGATTTGGTAAATACTGAAGTGAAGCTTTTTTAACTACTAAATTTAGCTTTTCTATCCCTTCATGTAGTGTGCCAAAATTTGCATAGTCGCCATAAACATATAGCGTATCATCGTCAGCTTCGATATCGCTTAGGCCGTAGTCTATCAGCTCAAGCTCGATCTCTTCGACATCTGCGCTTGGTTTTTCAAGCTCAAAAACGCTCTTTCTTGTAAACATAAAGCTAAGGCTGCCACTTGGCAAAATTTCTCCGCCATTTTTGCTAAATATCGCTTTTACATTTGCAACTGTCCTTGTTGGGTTATCAGTAGCGCACTCGACGATGATTTGCACGCCGTGAGCTGCTTTGCCGTCATAAAAGATAGTCTTGATATCTGCGCTATCTTTGCCATTTGCTCTTTTTATAGCCGCATCGATGTTATCTTTTGGCATATTTTCAGCTTTTGCTGCTGCGATGGCTGCACGAAGTTTTGGGTTCATATCTGGATCACATCCGCCATCTTTTGCCGCTACTGTTATAGCCTTTGCAAGTTTTGGAAATACCTTGCTCATCTTATCCCATCTAGCTTCTTTTGCCGCTCTTCGGTACTCAAATGCTCGTCCCATAAATATCCTTAAATAAATTTTTTACGGATTATAACTAAAAAAATTTTATACTTTTTTAAAACATTTTTAGTTTGCCTGCTAAAGCGCTTAATTTGTAAATTTGAAAATAATATTTGGTAAAAATTTAAGCTAAAGGCATATAATCATACTCATGATAAAAAGTGCTCAAAAACAAGATGCAAAAATCTGCATAAAACTACTAAATTTAGCGATGGAGGACATCGCCTACAAGCTAAGTGGCTACGACGATCCTGCAAGAAGCGATGAAATTTTAGAGAAATTTTTTGTAAGCGAGATAAATAGACTTAGCTATAAAAATGTTTATGTCTATAGGCGTGACGAGCAGATAATCGCTGCTATGTGTGCTTATTTTGGTGGCGACGCGTGGCAGTTTGATAGAGAAATTTCTCAGCATCTAAAGGCGCTTGGCAAAGATGCCGAGGTAGAAAAAGAGTGCTTTGATGATGAGTTTTATATAGATAGCATTGCTGTGGATGAGAAATTTAGAGGCCAAGGGCTTGCAAAAGAGCTTATCTTGCACTCATTTGCCAAAGCAAAAGAGCTAGGACATAAAAAGGTCTCGCTGATAGTTGATGTAAATAAGCCAAAAGTTCGTAAATTTTACGAGAGCCTTGGCTTTAAATTTAACACCAAAAAGATCATAAATTTACACGAATACGACCACATGATAAAGGAGATAATATGAAAACATTTGAGGTAAATAACGTGCATTGCCAAAACTGCGCAAATACTATAAAAAACGCACTTGAAGATGACTTTGGCGAGATAAAAGTCGATCTTAGCAAAGAGCCAAGACAAGTAAGCCTTGATATAAAAGATGGCGATGTAGAGAAATTTAAATCAGAAATGGCTGATCTTGGATTTGACGTTATAAAGGAGCTTTGATATGCCTTTAAAAGTCAAGCTAAATATAGCGGGAATGAGCTGCGTAAATTGCTCAAACGCTATCGAGAAAGTTTCCAAAAAGATAGATGGAGTGCTTGAAGCAAATGTAAATTTTGCAAACGCAAGCGGTGAGTTTGTCCTAAAAGACGCCAGCGTGCGTGAAGTTTTAGAGCAAAAGATAAAGAAGCTTGGCTACTTTGTGGCGACAAATATTGATGAATTTGAAGCCAAAAGAGACGAGCATATAACCTTGATAAGAAATAAATTTATATTTGCATTTATCACAAGCATCGTGATAATGGCACTTGAGATATTCGCGCCTCATAACTTGCTAGTAAATTTACTCATGCTAGTTTTAGCGTTTTTGGTGCTAGCTTTTAGCGGCAAAGACTTCTTTGCTCACGCCATAGAGGCTGTTAAAAACAAAAACTACGATATGAACGTGCTTGTAGCTCTTGGAAGCGGCAGTGCGTTTTTATACTCGCTTTTTGTTGTGATCTTTTCAAATTTTATCCCAGATGATCTAAAAAACGTCTATATCTCGGGCGCAGCGATGATAATATCCTTTGTTTTGCTAGGTAAGTATCTTGAAGAGCGCTCAAAGGCAAAGGCAGGCGACTACCTAAAGACGCTACTTAAAATTTCGCCAAAGACCGCCTTTTTGGTTATGCCAGATGGAAATAGTAAAGAGGTAAATGTAAATGAGCTAAAAGTAGGCGACATCGTCATCGTAAAAAATGGCTACAACATCCCAAGTGATGGCGTGATAGTTCAAGGTGGCGCTGAGATAGATGCTTCTATGCTTACAGGAGAGAGCTTGCCAGTTTATAAAGAGGTGGGAGATAGCGTGTTTGCCGGCACTCTAAACACAAATGGCTACATAAGCGTCAAGGTAACAAAGAGTTCTTTTGAAAGCTTGCTATCTCAAATTTTAAACCTACTAAGCGACGCTAGCTCCAAAAAGATGCCTATCGGACGGCTGGCTGACAAGATAGCAAACATCTTTGTACCAAGTGTGGTGGCGATCTCAGTTCTTACATTTTTAATATGGATAATTTTTAGTGGAAATTTCGCCTATGCGATCTCTAGCGCGATCTGCGTGCTTATCATCTCATGCCCATGCGCACTAGGACTTGCCACGCCAATAGCAATCGTAAGCTCTCTTGCTCGCGGCGCAAAAGCTGGGATTTTGGTGAAAAATCCAGAGGTTTTGGAGCTTATAAAAGATGCTAAATTTGTAGCATTTGACAAAACTGGCACGCTAAGTAAGGGGCTAATTAGCGTCAAAAGTTCAAATTTGAGCGAAAAAGAGCTAGAGCTAGTGGCATCTGCTGAAAATTTAAGCGAGCATCCGATCTCAAAAGCGATCGTAAGATACGCAAAACAAAATTACATAAATTTACAAAAGCTAAATGGCAAATTCCAAAACGTAGTTGGTCAAGGCATCGTCTATGAAGACGAGAGTAACAAGATAATAATAGGTAACGAAAAGCTGCTCGCAGCAAACGATATCTTGCTAAATGAAGCAGATAGTGAAGCGATAAAAGAGGCTGCAAATGATGGAAGCGGCGTCATACTTTGTGCGCTAAATCAAAAATTTAGTGGCTTTTTAACGCTAAGCGATGAGCTAAAAAATGAAGCAAATGACGTTATAAACGATCTTTCAAGGCTAAATTTACAAAGCGTGATCCTCTCAGGTGATGATAAAAAAGTAGTGGCAAATATCGCTAGCAAGCTAAATGTGAGCGAATATTATGCAAATATGCTGCCTGAGGACAAATTTAACAAGGTAAAAGAGCTCATGAGCCGAGGTGGCGTGATCTTTGTAGGGGACGGCATAAACGACTCGCCATCACTTAAAGAAGCAAGTGTTGGCATCGCTATGAACTCAGGCTCAGACATCGCTAAAGGCGCTGGCGATATCGTGCTTGTAAAAAACGATCTGCGTGGCGTAAGTGGGCTTGTAAAGCTTGCAAATGCGACTATTGCTAACATAAAAGAGAATTTGTTTTGGGCATTTATGTATAACGCCATTTGCATACCAGTGGCTGCTGGCGTGCTCTATCCGGTATTTGGGCTGCTTTTAAGCCCAGTTTATGGCTCTATGGCGATGTGCTTAAGCTCGGTCACTGTCGTGCTAAATGCGCTTAGACTTAGATATTTGAAGCTTAAGGACTAAATTTGAGACTTGGAGAGCTTTACAGCGTCGTAGCTGCTGCACTTGCTACAAATTTTAATGGCATCTTGGGCGTCTCATCTTTTATGCGTATCAAAAAGACAAGTGCGTGGATAACGCAGACAAAGAGTGATGCGAACGTAAAAGGAAATGAGCTTTACGCTAAATTTATCAAAGATGAGAGCAGTGCAGCTCTGTGTGATGATTTTGTCATTTTAAAGGCAAAATTTGAAGCAAGCTACTATTTTTCAAGTGCAAAAGATGATTTGGCACAATTTTACAAGGCTATAAATTTTGAGCCAAAAATGGGTGAGGTTGATAGCATCTCAAATCAGCTCATTTTGATAGCAAATATCTTAAAAAAAGAGGCGACAAAAGAGTCTATGCAACTTCTTGCTGCTTTTAGCCTCTCATTTTTCTTACCTTATGCCGAGCAACTTGCAAAAGAGCTTGAACAAAACGCTAGCAGTAACTTCTATAAATCAATGGGATACTTTTTAGAGGATTTTTGTTTGGTTTTAAAAACTATTATCGGTAAGGCTTAGTCTTAAGCCTGTACCATTTCTGTCATCTGAGTTTTAATGCTTAAAATGTTATTCTGAATGCTTGATTGTTCTAAATTTAGATGATGAAGCATCTGCATAGAATCACGATCTTTCAGGTTCTGGATGCTTGAAATTTGATCAGCTATATCGCTTCTTTGATCTTGTAATTTTTCTAAATTTTTTTGTAACTCTGTGACATCTTCTTTTCTAATAATTGTAGGTTTTTGTCTAACTTCTTCTCTTTGTTCGACATGCACATCATTACTTCTAACGATATCTTTTGTGCCATAACCAGAAGATACTAATATGCTGGTTTTAGCGCTACTTGATGATATAGATGTGTAGCCGTTATGATAGAAAACATTTGAGTTCATATTTGCATCTATTTGCATATCGTCCTTCCTTTTTAGTTTATTTCTTCATTTAAAACTATATCGGCAATAAATCAAAAAACTTGAAATAGTTTTTAAAAAGTTGCTGGGCGAATTATATTTTAATAACCTTAAATGTAAATTATATATATAACTTTTTTACTACTATAGCATAATTTTTATATTACATTTCACTCTTTTGACCAAAAATTTATTTTTAAAATGCTCGTAAAAGCCTAGTTAAGCACCATTTTGTTAAAATCACGCAAAACTAATCAAAGGCAAAGCTATGAAAAAAGATGAAAATGCACATAAAAAGATGTGGGAGGGCAGATTTAGCGAGGCTAGCTCGAAGTTGCTCGAGGAGTTTAACGCTTCTATAAATTTTGATAAAAATCTTTTTGAAGAGGACATTGCTGGCAGTAAGGCGCATGCAAAGATGCTTGGAGTTTGTGGAATTTTAAAAAAAGATGAGTCAGAGGCGATCATAAAAGGGCTTGATGAGGTTTTGGCTGAGATAAGAGCTGGTAAATTTGTTTTTAAGATAGAGGATGAGGATATCCATATGGCCGTTGAAAAGCGTCTTAGCCAGATCATCGGAGCTGAGCTTGGCGGCAGACTTCACACAGCTAGAAGCAGAAACGACCAAGTCGCACTTGATTTTAAATTTTACGTTTTGAAGAAAAATTTAGAAATTTCATCACTCATCAAAGAGCTCATCGCCACGCTTACAAATTTAGCCAAAAACCACAAAGATACGCTAATGCCAGGCTACACGCACCTTCAGCATGCCCAGCCAGTAAGCCTTAGCTACCATTTGCTAGCATACGCGTTTATGTTTAAGAGGGATTTTGAGCGTTTTGTTAGCTCGTATGAACGAAATAACCTAAGTCCGCTTGGCTCAGCAGCCCTTGCAGGCACGCCGCATAAGATAGATAGGAGCATCGTTGCAAGCGAGCTTGGCTTTGCAGGCTGCACGCAAAATGCGATGGATAGCGTGAGCGACCGCGACTATGCGCTGGAGATTTTATTTAACATTAGTGTTTTTATGACGCACGCTTCTAGACTTTGCGAGGAGCTCATACTCTGGAGCTCGCAAGAATTTGGCTTTGTAAGCATTAGCGACGCTTATAGCACAGGCAGCTCCATCATGCCCCAAAAGAAAAACCCAGACGTCGCTGAACTCATACGCGGTAAAACTGGGCGTGTAAATGGAAATTTAGTAGCGCTACTAACTACGATGAAAGGCTTGCCACTTGCTTATAATAAAGATATGCAAGAAGATAAAGAGGGCGTTTTTGATAGCGTTGCGACCATTTTAAGCTCGGCTACTATCCTAAATGAGATGATAAAAACGGCTAAATTTAATGAAAAAAATATGCTAAAAGCGACAAAAACAGGGCATCTAAGTGCAACTGATCTGGCGGACTATCTAGTGCGTGAGAAAAATATCCCATTTAGAACGGCGCATTTTATCACCGGAAAAGCTGTGGCAAAGGCTGAAAGTTTGGGGCTTGATCTAAGTGAGCTAAATTATGAGCAGCTAAAAAGTATCGATGAAAATTTAGATGAAAATGCCATTAAGTTTCTAGATCTGCACGCTTCAAAAGAGGCCCGCACTTCAAAAGGCGGCACGGCAAACAAAAGCGTTGAAGAGCAAATTAAAATTTTAGACGACTGGCTTAAGTAAAAAGAGTTATAATTACGCGTAATTTACAAATTTTAAAGGATGAAAAATGTTTTTTGACAGCAAAAATAAAGAGCTTGGCAGTAAAAATGAAGCTTTAGAAAGAGAAAATGAAGCTTTAAAGGCTGAAATTTTAGCACTTAAAAATGAGCTAAAAAATGCCAAAACTTGCGAGCCAAAAGAGCAAGCTAAGGATAAGCAAGAGGCTGTAAATTTGCTGCTTACTAGCTATCAAGATGGTATGAATTTCTTGCAATCAACCATCGAAGAAAATTTAAAAATGCTTGAAAATATAAACCATTTAAATGAAAAAACATTCAAAGAAACAGGCGAGCTCAAGTCTCAAACGGCTGAAATTTTAAGCTCGATCGAGCAAGTGAGCCAGATGAGCGGTGACCTCTCAAACGATGCCTCTTCGCTTGATGGAAGCGTAAATTCTATCGTTGAGATCATAAATCTCATAAAAGACATCTCGGATCAGACAAATTTGCTAGCTCTAAATGCTGCTATCGAGGCGGCTCGTGCGGGCGAGCATGGACGAGGCTTTGCGGTCGTTGCAGATGAGGTTAGAAAGCTTGCAGAGCGCACGCAAAAGGCGACACTTGAGGTTGAAGTAAATATAAATGGCCTTAAACAAAGTGCGAACACAATGATCGAAATGAGTGAGAATTTCTCTAAAATTTCAGCAAATGCGATGCAAATTTTAGGTGGCTTTGAGGGCAATATCTCAAGCGTAAATACCAACACTCAAAACATCCTAAATCAAGCCTTAAACGTAACAAATGAGGTCAATGTCAGTAACGGCAAGATAGATCACATCAATATGAAGCTAAATGGCTATAGAGGCGTTTTACTTGGCGAGATAAATAAAATTCAAGACGTGCATGAGTGTAGATTTGGCAAGTGGTATGAAAAGGATGTGAAAAATACCATCATAAAAGATCCAAGAACCCTCTCAAGCATAGCTGCGCACCACGAAAATGTCCATCATGGACTAGATAAGGCTATGGCGGTTTTTGCTGATAAAGATAAGGGACATTTAGCAGGTGTCGAGATACTAAAAGATGTCGAGCACTCAAGTAAAGCTGGCTTTGAAGAGTTACTTGAAGCGGTAAAAGCTGCTAGGAAGTAAATTTATTTAAATTTAGATGTTTTAAAAGTAAAAATTTGAAGTGAAATTTAGACTCAAAAAGAGTCTAAATTTTATTTTTAAAATGTGCTTTGTGGATCAGCTACGCCTTCGCTCCAGCCAAGTTTTGCGCCAGCAAGTAGGTGAAAGTGTAGGTG
>NZ_POYX01000054.1:0-7558 GCF_002913865.1 Campylobacter concisus | reverse complement strand
TATCTCTCGCTTAGATACTCTTGCAAGCTTTTTACCTCAAGTGCTTTGCCAGTTTGAACTGTGCTTAGTGACTTGGCAGCTGCGAGTGCTGCACGGATAGTTGTAAAATATGGAATTTTAAATCTAAGTACATTTTGGCGTATCTTTTTGCCGTCATCCACGCTTGATTTTGTATCGCTTGTATTTATAACAAGTGCTATATCGCCGTTTTTAAGCCTATCTTCGACATTTGGTCTGCCCTCGCTTATCTTATATACAAACTCAGTATCCACGCCAGCTTCGCTTAAAATTTTATGCGTACCACCAGTTGCAATGACGCTAAAGCCAAGGCCAATTAAATCCCTTGCAAGGTCTGGTGCATAAGATTTGTCGCCATCAGCTAGCGTTAAAAATACCCTGCCCTTGCTTGGCAAAGTGTTGCTCGCAGCGATCTGGCTCTTTGCAAATGAGCTTGCAAAGTCGTGGCTGATACCCATAACCTCGCCCGTGCTCTTCATCTCAGGGCCAAGGATGAGATCGGCGCCACTTAGCTTGTTAAATGGCAGCACGCACTCTTTTACGCTAACATGAGAGCTTATGCGAGGTTTTAAGATGTCGCCATCTTCATAAACGACCTTGTAATCATCATAAAATTTAAGCGCCTCACGTAAATTTCCCTGCCACATAACTCTTGTCGCCACCTTTGCCATAGGCACGCCAGTAGCCTTACTCACAAATGGCACAGTCCTGCTCGCGCGAGGATTTACCTCGATCATATAAAGCTCGTTTTCATAGATAGCAAACTGGATATTCATAAGGCCGACAACGCCTAAATTTAGCGCGATATCTCTGGTTTGCCTCTCTACTTTTTTTATCATCTCATCGCTTAAACTCATCGGTGGCAATATGCAAGCTGAGTCGCCAGAGTGAATTCCAGCCTCCTCGATGTGCTCCATTATCGCACCTATATAGACCTCTTTGCCGTCACATATCGCGTCTACGTCGAGCTCTTTTGCGTCTTGTAAAAATTTATCAAGTAGCACTGGCGAGTGGTTGCTAACCTTTACCGCCTCGCTCATATACTCTTTTAGCTCGCTCTCGTTATGCACCCTTCTCATCGCCCTGCCGCCTAAGACGTAGCTTGGGCGAACAAGCACTGGGTAGCCGATAGTAGCGGCCTTTTGCAAGGCTTCTTCTAGGCTAGTAGCGGTGTCATTTTTAGGCTGAAGGACGCCTATATTATTTATAAATTCGCTAAATTTCTTTCTATCCTCGGCCACATCGATCACTCTTGCAGTTGTGCCGATGATTTTAGCACCGATAACGCTTAGGCGTTTTGCAAATTTAAGCGGAGTTTGGCCGCCAAAATGCACGATCACGCCGTCTGGTTTTTCACGCTCGATGACTGATCTCACGTGTTCAAAATCGATCGGCTCAAAATACAAAATATCGCTCGTATCGTAGTCGGTTGAGACGGTTTCTGGGTTGCAGTTGTACATTATCGTTTTTACGCCAAGGTCTCTTAGGGCGTAGCTTGCATGCACGCAGCAGTAGTCAAACTCTATGCCCTGGCCGATCCTGTTTGGACCGCCGCCTATTATCATCACCTTTTTAGCCTCTTTTGCTGGCTCTTTTTTAGGAAATTTAGTGATATTTGTGGTTGAGTAAAGATATGGTGTTAGTGCCTTAAATTCGCCCGCGCAAGTATCTACCTCGTTGTATTCAAGCTCGATGCCAAGTTTTTGCCTAGCAAAATAGATATCATTTTGACTAAGCTCAAGATCGTCTTTTTCATTTATAAGCACAGCTATCATCTTGTCTGAAAAGCCCATACTTTTGGCCTCTCGCAGTAACTCTTCGTTGTTTAAGATATCCATATCGATCTTATCTTCAAATTTAACTATCTCATAAATTTGCTCCAAAAACCAAGGGTCGATCTTACTAAACTCATGTACCTCAGCCACGCTGAAGCCATCTCTAAAGGCTTGTGCTAGATATAAAATTCTTCTCTCATTTGCATTTCTGATGCCATAAATCAAAGCGTTTTTCTCTAGGCTAAGGCTGTTAAATCCGCAAAGATCACGCTCTAGGCTACAAAGCGCCTTTTGAATGCTCTCTTTAAATGTCCTACCTATCGCCATGACCTCGCCAACTGACTTCATCGCAGTGCCTAGATATGGGTTTGATCCCGGAAATTTCTCAAATGTAAAGCGTGGGATCTTTGTCACGATGTAGTCGATCACAGGCTCAAAGCTAGCAGGCGTGCCTGTGATATCATTTTTGATCTCATTTAGGCTAAAACCAACTGCTAGAAGTGTCGCAACCTTGGCGATCGGATAGCCAGTAGCCTTACTTGCTAGCGCTGAGCTTCGGCTAACGCGTGGGTTCATCTCGATAACGATCATGCGGCCCGTTTTTGGATCTATAGCAAACTGCACGTTGCTGCCGCCAGTATCAACGCCGATCTCGCGAAGTATGGCAAAGCTAGCGTCACGCATCGCCTGATACTCTTTGTCTGTTAGCGTTAAAGCTGGCGCAACCGTGATACTATCGCCTGTATGCACGCCCATTGGGTCGAAATTCTCGATCGAGCAGACGATGATGCAATTGTCGTTTCTATCTCTAATGACCTCCATCTCGTACTCTTTCCAGCCAAGCAAGCTCTCTTCTATCAAAATTTCATGTATCGGGCTTGCGTCAAGGCCTGTGTTGGCTAGCTCTTTAAATTCATCCATATTGTAAGCCACGCCACTTCCTGCGCCACCAAGCGTGTAGCTAGCTCTTATGATGAGTGGAAAGCCTATCTCGTTTGCCGCATTTAGCGCGTCGTCCATGTTATAAGCATATCTACTCTCAGGCAGGTCCATGCCGATCTTTTGCATGGTCGCTTTAAAAATTTGTCTATCTTCGCCCTTTTTTATCGCTTCTGGGTTTGCACCAAGAAATTTGACATCCTTTAAAAGACCACTCTCAAAGACCTCCATAGCGGCATTTAGCGCTACTTGTCCGCCCATCGTTGGCAAAATGGCGTCAATATTTTCTTTTTCGATGATCCTTAAAATGCTATCTTTTGTGATCGGCTCTATATACGTTGCGTCGGCGAAATTTGGGTCAGTCATGATGGTGGCTGGGTTTGAGTTGATAAGCACTACGCGGTATCCAAGCTCTTTTAGCGTCTTGGCCGCTTGCGTGCCTGAGTAGTCAAATTCGCAGGCTTGACCGATGACGATAGGGCCTGAGCCGATTAGCAAAATGGTATTTATATCTGTTCTTTTTGGCATCATTTTTCCTTTGTTACAACGTATAGGTAGTTTGGTATGTTTAGCTTCGCATAGGGCTCAACTATCACGCTTTGATAGGAGCTCTCTTTTAAAATTTTACTCACGCGCCCTACTGGCACCCCACTAAAAAATATCCCGTCAAGCCCGCTCGTAAAGACCTCGTCGCCCTCTTTTGGGCTGAGCCATTGTGGGATAAATTTCACCATTATTTGGCCTTGATTTCCATGCGCAACGCCTGGAATTTTCTCATTTCCTATATAGACTGCAAATATACTTTTTGGGTCATTTTGCAAGTAAGCTAGCGGCTTGCCATCTTTTGCGATGACGATGCCAGCGCTGCTTCCTTGATAGATGAGTCCGTAAATTTTATTTGGGTCGTATCCTTCAAACTCGCTTATCCAAATTTTATTATAATCCCCGATATGCACGTAACTAAGCCCTTTTACTAGCTTTACAGCTGGGGCGTAGGCAGTTGAGTTTTTATCTTTTAAAATTTGATTTAGCTCGTTTGCAAAAGTAGATAAAAGCGTAGCTGAGCGCTCTAGCTCTTTGTTTTGCGCTCTTAGTTTTTCTATCTCGCTAGCCTGCCTAAAATATTCGTTTATATAATCTTTCACGCTTTTGGCAAAATTGTCGTATGAATTTATAGCGTAGTTGCTAAATTTGATAGATATGTTGCTTAAAATTTCGCCCTTAAACATCGAGGCGCCAGCAAGCAACGCTATAAAAACAAAAAGAACAATCTTACTCTTCATTTGTTAGCTGTTGTAAAAGTCCGATCTCTTGAAGTGCCTTGCCTGTGCCTCTAGCAACAGCAAGAAGCGGCTCGTCAGCTACAAATACTGGAAGCTTAACGATATCAGACAAGAACTTGTCAAGCCCTCTAATAAGCGCTCCACCGCCAGTTAGCACGATACCAGTCTCGACGATATCGCCAGCAAGATCAGGCGGCATCATCTCAAGCACGGTTTTAAGCGCATCTGCGATCTCTTTTAGTGGCTCTCTCATCGCCTCTCTCACATCCTCGCTCGTTAGCTCAACCCTACTTAAAAGACCGCTCACTTGGTCGCGTCCTTTTACCACTACGCTTAGCTCTTTTTCAAGTTGCACAGCAGAGCCCACAGCGATCTTTATCTCCTCGCCTGTTCTCTCGCCTATTAGTAAGTTGTATTTTTCTTTTATGTAATTAACTATGCTGCTATCTATCTTGTCGCCAGCTGTGCGGATAGATTTTGATATTACTAGACCGCCAAGTGAGACGACACCGATCTCAGTCGTACCACCGCCGATATCCACTACAAGGTTGCCTTGTGGCTCGCGAACTGGTAAATTTGCTCCGATCGCCGCTGCCATAGGCTCTTCTATCAAAAATACCTCTCTTGCACCAGCACTTAGCGCACTCTCTCTAACAGCCTTTCTCTCAACCTGAGTAAGTCCGTAAGGAACTGAGATGATGATCCTTGGGCGTAAGAAATTTTTTCTTCTATGAGTCTTTTCTATAAAGTAGCGTATCATCCTCTCTGTCATGTCAAAGTCCGCGATAACGCCATCTCTCATCGGTCTTATCGCCTCGATATCGCCAGGAGTTTTTCCCACCATCTCTTTTGCAGCGTGGCCGACTGCTAGAATTCTTTGTTTTCCATATTTTTCACGTCTTACTGCAACAACTGATGGTTCATTTATGATTATTCCCTTATCTTTTACCAAAACCAAAGTATTTGCCGTACCTAAATCTATACCCATATCACTTGAGAAAAAACCTATAACCTGATCTAAAAACATCTATTTCCTTTACGCTGTTAATTTATTGTGCTTTACCAAAATCGGCTTTGCCTTATCTTTTACCGTCTCTTTTGAGATCACGATATCGTAGTCTTTTAGCTCTGGCAGATCATACATTATATCTGTCATGAGCTCTTCCATTATGCTTCTAAGCCCTCTTGCTCCGGTCTTTCGCTCGATAGCAAGGCTCGCTATCTCTTCAAGCGCCTCATCATCAAATTTAAGCGTAGCACCGTCGATCGCACAGAGCTTTTGATATTGTTTTAATATCGCATTTTTTGGCTCGGTCAAAATTTTAACCATATCCTCTTTTGTTATCTCATTTAAAGTAGCCACCACGTGAAGTCTGCCGATTAGCTCTGGGATGAGGCCATATTTTACAAGATCGTCTGGCTCAAGCAGACTTAGTAAATTCTCTTTTTCATTTTTGCCACGTTTTTCCTGGTTAAAGCCAAGTACGTTTTTGCCAACTCTGCGCTCGATGATATCAAGAAGTCCGTCAAATGCACCGCCGCAAACAAATAAGATATTTGTCGTATCTATCTGGATGAAGTCTTGGTTTGGATGCTTTCTGCCCCCTTTTGGTGGGATATTTACTACGCTACCTTCGATGATCTTTAAAAGCGCTTGCTGCACACCCTCGCCTGAGACATCTCTTGTGATACTTCTGTTTTCGCTCATTCTAGCGATCTTATCTATCTCATCGACAAATACAATGCCCTGCTCCGCCTTTTTCACATCACCATTTGCAGCTTGCAAGAGCCTTGTAAGGATGTTTTCAACGTCCTCGCCGACATATCCAGCCTCAGTTAGGCTTGTCGCATCGCAAATCGCGATAGGCACATCAAGAAATCTCGCCAAAGTCTGAGCCATCAGCGTCTTGCCGCTTCCAGTTGGACCAACAAGCAAGATGTTTGATTTTGAAATTTCGGTGTCGTCTTTGATGTCGCTTTGTTTAAAAATTCTCTTATAATGGTTATATACGCCGACGCTAAAGACCTTTTTAGCCCTATCTTGACCGATCACGTAGTTATCAAGTACCGCTTTTAGCTCCTTTGGAGTTAGCTTTTGATACTCTATCGCCTCTTCGTTTTTGCTCTCTTCTACACTCGTATCACCATGTATCATATCGTATGCTGCTGCTATACAGTACTCACATATATAGGCGTTTCCTTCGATATCTGCTAATAACCTTCTCTCAGCAGACTCAGCCTCGCCACAAAAATTACACTTTCTAGCCATTAATCTCTTCCTTTTGCAAGCGGAATTCCTCTTGTCGTTTCTAATATAAATTTACACATTTTTTTAACATTTTCGTCGCTGGTTTTTGCGATCAGCTCGTTTGCTTGATCCTTTAGGCTGATGCCTTGATTAAACAAAAATTTATAAGCGCGAACAAGCTCTTCAACCTGCTCTTTGTCAAATCTACGCCTAATGCCAACTAAATTTAAGCTTCTTATATAGGCTCTGTTGCCCTCAGCTAGGCAAAATGGCACTACATCTTGGCTTAGCGCGCTTGCACCTGCGACCATGCAGCTCTCACCCACTCTAACAAACTGGTGAATAGGTGTAAGACCACCCACAACAGCGTAGTCGCCAAGCTCGACGTGGCCAGCTAGAGTTGCATTATTTGCCAAAATGACGTTGCTGCCTATTATGCAGTCGTGTGCGATGTGAGAATATGCCATGATAAAGGCGTTATCGCCGATCCTTGTTATACCATCGCCCTTGTGCGTGCCTGAGTTTATCGTGCAAAACTCACGTATAGTTGCGTGCTCGCCGATGATGACGCCAGTATCGACCTCATCTTTATAGCTGATATCTTGTGGGATGTCGCCCACGATCGCGTAGCTAAATACACGAGAGTTATCGCCGATCCTCGTCTTGCCAAGCACCCTTGCGCCTTGTTTTATCGTGACGTTGTTACCAAGGACCGCATCTTTACTTACAAATGCGTAAGCCTCGATATTTGCGTCATCTCCAATGATCGCTCCATCTTCTATAACTGCTGTTTGGTGGATATTTTTCATTGTCTCTCTTTTTTAAGCAAAAGCCTATTTATCGACTATCATCGCTTTTAGTTCAGCCTCGGCGCATAGCACATCATCGACGTATGCCTTGCCCTCAAGCACCCAGATATTACCTTTGTGTTTTAATACATTTAATCTATACTCTAGCCTATCTCCAGGGCGGACTGGATGGCGAAATTTCGCTCCGTCAATGCTCATAAAATAGACCACTTTGTTCTCGATACCAGCTTGATGCTCGTCGCTCATGCTTTTAAACGCTAGCACGCCGCCAGCTTGCGCCATGCCCTCGATGATCATTACGCCAGGATATATCGGGTGGCCTGGGAAGTGCCCCTGAAATATCGGCTCGCCAATGGTTACATTTTTATAAGCGACGATATTTTTTGCAGGCTCTAGCTCGACAACTCTATCGATAAGCAAAAATGGAAATCTATGTGGGAGAATTTTTTGAATTTCTACGACGTCTATCACGTTTTAGCCTTAGTA
>NZ_POYX01000053.1:0-3224 GCF_002913865.1 Campylobacter concisus | reverse complement strand
AGTCAAAATTTAACTTAAAATACTTATATAACGTAAATTTATCCTTTAATGAAACTTCTTAAAATTTTATATTTTTTGATAAATATTATTAAACAAAAGAAAATAGTTATCTATCTTTTAAGCTTTCTTGTCCTATACTTTTAAACTCCATATCAAAAAAATAATCAGAAAAGAGCAAGTGATGCGTGAAATTTTAAAACGAGATGGCACAAGGCAAGAATTTGTGGCATACAAGATAGTAGATGCGATCAAAAAGGCATTTGCAAGCGAAAATAAAGCTTATGACGAGCAAGTTTTTACAAACGTAGTCCAAGACATCTTTCAAAAATCAAGTGCGATAACAGTCGAAGACATCCAAGATGCGATCGAAAAAGAGCTATTTGACGGCGGACATTTTGAAGTTTTAAAGAGCTTCATGCTCTACCGCCACACACACAAGCTCCAACGCGAGCAAATTTTAGGCCTAAACGAAGATACGACCTATATAAACTCAACCCAGACGATAAATGAGTATATAAACGGCACCGACTGGAGAATTTCTGCAAATTCAAACACCAGCTACTCAAACGCAGGCCTTATAAACAACACAGCCGGCAAAGTGATAGCAAACTACTGGCTGGACGCTGTTTATAACAAAGAAGAGGGTCTTGCTCACAGAAATGGCGACTACCACATCCACGACCTAGACTGCCTCACAGGATATTGCGCTGGCTGGAGCCTGCGAGCCTTGCTAAATGAGGGCTTTAACGGCGTTCGTGGCAGGGTCGAGAGCAGAGCACCAAAGCACTTTAGAGAAGCACTCTATCAGATGGCAAATTTCTTAGGCATTTTGCAAAGCGAGTGGGCAGGCGCTCAAGCGTTTTCTAGCTTTGACACATACCTTGCGCCTTATGTTTTCAAAGACGATCTAAGCGACGCCGAGATCAAAAAGGCGATAACTAGCTTTATATTTAACCTAAATGTCCCTGCACGCTGGGGACAAAGCCCATTTACAAACGTAACCATAGACATCACCTGCCCAAGCGACCTAAGAGATCAGATACCAACGAGCGATGATATACACCTTTTTACAAACGTAAAAGATGAGAAAATTTTGAAAAAAGCAAACGAGCGTGGCAGGAAAAATTTAGTCGATATGACCTACAAGGACTTTGAGCCTGAGATGGCGCGCATAGATAAGGCATTTTACGAGGTCTTAACAGCTGGCGACAAGTGCTCACAGCCTTTTACATTTCCGATACCAACGGTAAATATCACAGAGGATTTTAACTGGGATAGCGAAGTAGCAGACGTGCTCTTTGAAAATACCGCCAAAATGGGCTCAAGCTACTTTCAAAATTTCATCGGCTCGCAATATACTTATGACGAAAATGGCAACAAGATAGAAAACGAAAACGCCTACAAACCAGGCCACGTGCGCTCTATGTGCTGCCGCTTGCAGCTTGATCTAAGAGAGCTTTTAAAGCGTGGTGGTGGTCTTTTTGGAAGCGCTGAGATGACTGGCTCAATAGGCGTCGTCACTATAAATTTAGCCCGCCTAGGATACAACTACAAAGGCGATAAGGTCGCACTTTATAACAGACTAAGCTATCTTTTAGAGCTAGCTAAATCAACCCTAGAGAAAAAGCGTAAATTTATAAAAGAGATGTATGAAAGAGGGCTTTATCCTTACACGGCTAGATATCTAAAGCACTTTAACAACCACTTTAGCACGATCGGCATAAATGGCATGAACGAGCTACTTAGAAATTTCACCGACGATAAAGAGAACATTTCAACTAAATTTGGACGAGAATTTGCCCTTGAGATGGTTGGCTTTTTACGCGATAAGATAAGGACATTTCAAGAAGAGAGTGGAAATTTATACAACCTTGAGGCCACACCAGCTGAGGGCACGACATACCGCTTTGCCAAAGAGGATAAGAAGCGCTATCCAGACATCATCCAAGCAGGCGAGGGGGATAATATCTACTACACAAACTCAACCCAGCTACCTGCAAATTTCACAGACGACGCTTACGAAGCGCTTGATCTGCAAGATGAGCTACAAAGCGCCTACACTGGCGGCACCGTCTTTCACCTATATATGAAAGAGCGCATAAGCTCGGCTAAAGCTTGCAAAGAGCTTGTAAAGAGTATAATCTCAAACTACAAACTCCCATACATCACGATAACGCCAGTCTTTAGCGTCTGCTCAAAACATGGCTACATAGCTGGCGAGCATGAGTTTTGCCCGCTTTGTGATGCAGAGCTTATAGAAAAAGAGAAGAAAAAATCCAAATAAGGAGAGGAAATGACAGAAAAAGAAATTTTAGAAAAAGTGCAAGATAAACGCACAAGATGCGTGGTTTATACTCGTGTTATGGGCTATCACAGACCAGTTGAGAGCTTTAACCTCGGCAAAAAAGGTGAGCACAAAGAACGAATAAAATTTGACGAATACGCGAGTTGCTGCAAGAGATAAATTTCTTGCCTAAAAACAAGAATAAATTTAAAAAAATAAACTAAAATGCAAGCCAAAGGCACGCCCCTTGTGCCTTTGAATTTAAAAAAGGGGTCAAAAACTTGCAAAGAGTCTTTAGTATAACGCCATTTACGACGCTTGACTATCCAGACAAAGTGGCTGCTGTCATTTGGTTTGCAGGGTGTAATATGCGCTGTGGATACTGCTACAACATCGAGGTCGTGAAGTCAAATGGCACTATAAGCTTTAGTGAAGTTTGCGACTTTTTAGACCGCAGGGTCGGCAAGCTAAATGGCATAGTCTTTAGCGGCGGCGAATGCACAGCAAACCCTCTCTTTTTAAGGCTAGCACGCGAGGTCAAAGCGCGCGGCTTTAGCCTAAAGGTCGATACTAACGGCTCGTATTGTGACGTCTTAAAAGAGGCGATAGATGAGGGGCTGATTGATTACATCGCGCTTGATTTTAAAGCTCCAAAAGAGAAATTTATCGGCATCACTGGCTCAAATTTATATGAGAAATTTGCTGCCACGCTTAGATACTTGCTTGAGATAAATTTTAAATTTGAAGTTAGAACGACCGTGCATGCGGACTTGCTAAGCGAAAAGGATATCTCTGAGATGTCTGAGCTACTTTATGGGCTTGGGTATAGAGGCGACTACTTTTTACAAAAATTCTTTAACACTGGCGAAAATTTTGGAGGCTTAGGCGATCCAAAAAACAGCTTTGACCCAGATAAGATCACATCAAAACTACCTATCAG
>NZ_POYX01000052.1:0-660 GCF_002913865.1 Campylobacter concisus | reverse complement strand
GATACTAATAACCCAGCTCTAAATCAACTAAAAAGCACATTTAAAGATCTACAACTTGCTCTTAAAAATGCAATCTCAAGTAATGGTAAAGATGTACTTGATCTACTAAACACTTATAAAAACCAAGACTTTACAAAAAGACTTGATGATGATGGTAAGATAGCAAGTGGTATAAACTCTCTAGGCATAGAGATATCTAAAATGCTAAATGACAATCTAAACCAAGCTCAAGTACTAGAAGAAAAAGCTAAACTTCTAGCTAGCTCAGTATCAAAAGTAGCAAGCTCAGCAAACACTCAAGCAAATAGCTTACAAGAATCTGCAGCAGCAGTAGAGCAAATGTCAAGCTCAATGAATGCCATCTCTCAAAAGACAGCTGATGTTATAAGACAAAGTGATGAAATTAAAAACATCATAACTATCATTAGAGATATAGCAGATCAAACAAACCTTCTAGCACTTAATGCTGCAATAGAAGCAGCAAGAGCTGGAGAGCATGGTAGAGGATTTGCAGTTGTTGCTGATGAAGTAAGAAAACTAGCTGAAAGAACTCAAAAATCTCTAGGTGAGATAGAAGCAAATACAAATGTATTAGCTCAATCAATAAATGAGATGAGTGAATCAATCAAAGAGCAAAGTGAAGGAATAAACATGATAAAT